>JAKSCF010000012.1 GCA_022360735.1 Clostridia bacterium | reverse complement strand
TATAATATTCATTGTCTGCAAGCCCAATGGCTTCTTCTGCCATCCCCAAGTTTTCTGCGCTGCCATAAGGAAGGGCTCCTTCCATATGCAATTCAATGGCTCTAACCAGCGAGTTGTCAACTCTTTTTAACATGGATGTTACGATTAAATTCGCTTTTTCCGGATCAGACTCTGTAAACAACAATGCTTGGTCAGAGTCTACACCTATGGCATATTTATTCATTTCTTTTGCAGCATCTAATTGCCCAAGTCCACCTTGACCTGCTACGTTAAATCCAATGTCTGCGCCCATTCCGTATTGTGCTAGGGCTAATTCTTTTCCTTTTGCAGAATCATCAAAGTTTCCGATATAAGATATTTTTACTTTCATTTCTGAGTCTATGTATTGAGCACCTTCTATATACCCTACAAGGAAGTCGTTGATGACAGGAATATCCATTCCACCCAAGAATCCGATTCGTTTATCAGGGTTTGCAAGCTCCATTTCTGAAGTTGTAACTCTTGCGGCCAACACACCTGCCAGAAATGAACCTTCGTTTTGTTTGTAATTAATAGAGTATACATTGTCTAATTCAAAGTTCTCATAATCTACAGCCGTATCAAAGATGATAAAATTCTTTTCCGGATACATGGGTGCGATATCTTGAAGCATTTCTTGCATCTGCCATGTCCCAACAATAATGATATCCCAATCGTCATCAGATACGTCTCGTAAAGTGGGCTCCCATTTTGTTTCGTCATAAGTCATTTCAATGGTTTTTGTGACAACTTCATCACCGTATTTCTCTTGAATCATTTTGAGTCCATTGTCAGCAGAGTCAAAGAAAGACTTGTCGCCTAATGTACCATTAATAAGCAATGCTATCTTTAATGCCTCTGCTCCTTCACCTGTATTTCCTTCCGGATCTGGTGTATCATTACCGCCGCAGCCTGTCAATCCAAATGAAAATACCAGCATGAAAATGGTTATAACTATAACATGTCTTTTCAATTCTATTCCCCCTTATTTTTTAAGTAAACGTTTTAGTAAAACGTTTACTTAGATTCTATAATATTTCCCTAAAATTATCAACTACTTTTTATGTGCACATGACAAGAAATAAATAAGGCTTGCTAAACCAATACATATGTCCGCTTCAAAAGATATTTGATGTATTTGCAAAAAAAAAGAAATAGCACTGATTATCTGCTATTTCTTCTTATTATTTTATTTGATGTTTTATTTTTATTTATGCTGTTTTATTGTTAGGCATAGACTTGCTTTTTGCAAATATCATTCTTCCTGCAGCGGTTTGTAAGACACTGGTCACTGTAACATTGATGGTATCTCCAATATGTTTTCTTCCTTCTTCTACAACAATCATGGTTCCATCGTCCAGATAGGCCACGCCCTGATTCATCTCTTTACCTTCTTTTATAACGGTTACTAACATATCTTCACCAGGCAAAACAATAGGTTTAAGAGAATTTGCCAATTCATTAATATTCAGAACTTCTACACCATGCAATTCTGCAACTTTGTTCAAATTATAATCATTGGTTACTACTTTTCCACCTATATGTTGTGCCAGCTTAAGGAGTTTAATATCTACTTCTGATACATCTTCAAAATCTTTATCCGTGATTTGAACATCCATCACTCGGTCTTTTTGAATTCTATTTAATATGTCCAGACCTCTACGGCCTCTGTTTCTTTTTAGAGCATCTGAAGAATCTGCTATATGACGTAATTCCTCCAAAACAAATTCTGGAAGTATTATATTCCCTTCAATAAATCCTGTTTTTATAATGTCAGATATTCTACCGTCAATAATAACGCTTGTGTCCAATATCTTTGGTGTCGCCTCATCATTAAATTTATTTTTCCCTTTAAAAATCCCGGCTGAATTCTTTTTTGAAGTCGGCAAATTTCTTAACAGGTCATTTCCCTTTTTTGTAGCAATACTGATTCCCAAATACCCTAAGAAAATATAAGTAAGTATAGACAGTATGGTGCCTATATATAATATATCAATTATAACGAATAGTTGACTTATCAAATAAGCAATGATTAAGCCTATTACTAAACCCGCTGTTCCTGATACCATGTCGCTAGATGGTACTTTTTGTAAATCTGATTCTATACGTCTTGCTATTTTAATTCCTCCATTTTTTAAAGCAGGCGTAATAAAAAAGAATATAAGACCGAAAACTAAAATACAAACTCCCGAAATAATTACTTTAGTTCTAGCTGTTAATGCTATCATATCGCTAAATGCAGGTAAGTTTAGTATCCAAAAAATTAATACAGATATCCCATATCCAATTAACATTCCTGTAATACCGATAATTGCTTTTAATATTTTATTAAACATTATTTCACCTCCTCTAATCATTATTAGCACTATAAGAATATTTTATAACTGTTATACAATAATTCCAAGTATAATTATTAGAAATTTTTTACATAAATTAAGCACCTATCGGTGCTTATTCACAAAACACAGCGTCATTTACCAATTCTACTACCGTTTTTTCATCTGAATTCCTTGCTAAAACTAATTCACTAATCAATATTTGTTTGGCGTTTGTAAGCATTTTACGCTCTCCGGTCGAAAGACCTTTCTCTCGGTCTGCAAGCATGAGATTTCTTACAACCATTGCTACTTCAAAAATATTACCACTCTTTAATTTATCCATATTTTCTCTATATCTTCTATTCCAATTATCAGGCATATTGGAAGCAGAATCT
>JAKSCF010000525.1 GCA_022360735.1 Clostridia bacterium | reverse complement strand
TTTTTGAATTTGCAGCTTTGCACCCTTAATGATTATATTTCCTTTTGGTGTCAATACTTGAATCATTTCGTCATCAAAGCTATCTACATCCTGTACCTCTGTGATACTTATTTTTTGTCTGTTTTCCAAAAATATATTTTGGTTACTGGTCTTAAATGTTTTTTGGTCCTCCATATTAACCTCCTTTATGACCTAACAGCAATTTTGAAGCCCTAACCAAAATCTCTGATTTTGACGTAGGTCTCATACAGAAACTCTCCAATCTTCGATTGGTTAAGAGTTTTTCAGTTGATTGCGTCGTAGAGACTGCGCGACCTATATCCCCCCATCAAAATTACCAATTGCCATACAATATTTTAAATTTTTGTATACTGTATCTAATAATATGTATGTTGTATTTTGGAAAAATATGAATGACATATGTAAGTTATATTATTACCGTTTTCTTTTCCTAAGTTTCGATAATCTATTACATTTTATATATATTTCTGACACCTTTTTTACGCTGTCGAATACTATATTATTGAGAAAAGGAGGTTATTGTGTGAAAAAAGAAACGAACAATAATTGCACAAATATTTCAGCTCAAACCCATGTTCATGAGTTTGAAGGTAGTATTATGATTGGCAATCCTCCTGATAGTCCCCAATTGGCACATAACCATAGATTTACAGGAATAACTGGCCCTGAGATTCCTGAAGGTATAAGTCATGTTCACGTATTTAAAGTAGATACAGACTTTTTCTTTAATCACTTTCATCAAGTCGAAGGTGTAACAGGTCCAGCTATGCTTATAAGAGATCAAGATGGCAGACCAATAGGTCATGTTCATGGAGCTTCTGGTACATCATCATGTGTATTCTTCCACGATCATGATTTTAGATTCGCAACATTAATCCAAAATCCCATTGGACCAATACCTCTCCAAAAAGCAAATGAATAAATAGTTTAGAGACAATGGTTGGGTGTATAACATACGCACTAACTATATAACAAAGATAAACTACTTCCCATATATTTTTCAAGAAACCCCTCAGTTAAATGAAAAAATCCATTTAACTGAGGGGTTTTGCAATTTTTATACTTTTTTTAATATATAGCAATATGTTTTTGCTCATAACAAAAAGCCTGCACTTTTTCTGTACAGACTTTAAATTTAGGTTAAGAGTATTGAATTTATAATGTCTCTTAGTCTTCTAAAAGGTTAGTAACATAAATTAAATCTAGTTTACTCACTACACCATCATTATTAGAATCTGGATAATAATTACCCCATGAAGTTTGTGGTGTACCTAAGAATTTGTTTGTTAAGGCTAGATCTGCAAGTGAAATTATTCCATCTTGGTTTACATCCCCTTGAAGGGACCAAACAGTAAATACTAGCCCATTTAAAATAGGCGTTAATTCATTTCCACTACCATCTGCCACTAGTCCTGTTGATAGGTTTATAGCACTTGTACCATAAACATTTTTTGCTCTAAACTTTAGTTCAACTAATTGTTTTTGTCCATTTATTGCATATGGGCTATTATTGCCAGATACAATCAGTCTTATGGCTCCTTCTGTTCTTATTGCCCCTTCCGTTCTTATAGCACTTTCTGTTCTTACTCCTTCATAGTATATATCGGTATTATTTGTATCTACAACTTTACTCTCAATGAATTCGACAAAATTTGTATCATATGTAACTGTAAAATCCTCAGCATAGATATCATTAGCTCCATTAATGTCTACATATACGTTAAATGTCTCATTCGCATATACTACATTAGATTCCCAATTTATATCTAGTGATAATTCACTTTCATTTACTCGCCCATACAAGTAAAGCTCTCTCAGCTCCGGCACGTAAAAGCTATGTGAATTGATAAGTTTAACCTTTCTAATTCCCTTTAGTCCTAGCTGGTATTCTTTATAGTATTCTACACTTTGAGTAATTGTATGAATTAATACATCTGAGGAATCGTAGAATTCTAATGTTATTGGACTATTAACCAACGAATATTTAATTTCAAAAGAGTCAATATCACAATTACCTCCTAAATCATAAATCAAATATCCATCAGGATTTATTCTTACAGAAGTATTATCGTTATTATCAAATATGTAGCTAAACTCTCCTCCCCAAATTCCATAAGAATTCTGGGGAAACAATCCATCAATTAAATTAGTTTTTTCTTCTCCATAAGTAATTGTAAAAGACATAATTAGAATAACAGCTACCATTATAAATATTTTAAATCTCAAATCCCTTTCCTCCTTTGGTTATGTATATTCTCATCATCTTTAATAGAATTTACGATATAATTATATTTTTTTTAGTAATAATT
>JAKSCF010000013.1 GCA_022360735.1 Clostridia bacterium | reverse complement strand
CCTCCCGGTCGTATGCCGCCGCCGCGTACAAATAACCCATTATAAGCTACACCGGTGGGTTCGATCATTGCTCCAAGTTCTAAAGCAGGCATCTTATCATCTTTGTAAAGATTTAAAATATCATTTAAAAGATAGCAATACTTGGCTTTTATTGCCACATATTCAGCAAACCCGCCGTCAAATGTCAAACCCGGTTCTTCAAGGTTTTTGCATTGATTAAACATTCCCATACGACATGCATCACATTCACCGCACCAATTCATGGATTCAACACTTACCAGGTCACCAACTTTAATGGATGTTACGTTCTTGCCAATTTCAACAACCTCTCCGGAGAATTCGTGACCTGTAATAATGGGGTATTTAGAATGTCCGTCATATTTTGTGTACCCATCTTCATCTAACTGAAGTAGATGTGCATCCGTACCGCAAATACCTGCTGCACCTACTTTTAACAGTACTTCATCAGACTTGATTTCAGGAACAGGGCGATCCATTACCGTTGCACTCAGGTTATGCCATATTGAATTTCCTCTTTCAGATCTCTTTGTCTCACTTTCACGTTTAGAAAGTTTGTAGCCCGGTTTAGGTTTCCAATCAGCTTTAACGTAAAATGCCCTCATTTTGCTTCCTCCTTTAATGGTTATTCAAGGTATATTATTAAACTGTTGACAAAATAATTAATTAATAGTGTATTTATTTAATATTTTCTTAAAATTTTCATTATATATTAATTTTTATTTTATTATAGCATGGTGATATTCTTTTGTCTACTTTCATTTTAAATTAAATTTTTTTATTTTTTTTAATTATTTATTTAAAAAACGATTAAAATGCACATCATCTGATTGAAGTTATAGAGGGCACATAATAAAAAACTCCAACACGCCCCATTATTCTACCAAAAGCAATAGGATAGAATAACATAACATGTTGGAGTTTAATTTTCCGTGTATCATTTCAATTCTTTTAACAGACTACTTTATTCTGTTTTCCGGATTAAAACCATGGAGGAACATTTGCCCATACACAAGTACACACTTTGTCACTTACATTTTTTTTTAAATGCGGGTCTGACGAATTAAAAGTTATGCTGTCGCCTTTTTCAAGAACATATTCTTTGTCTTTTATTTGAACCACAAGTTGTCCTTCAAGTATTAATCCACATTCACTTCCAGGATGGCAGTAAAGACCTTCACCGGTGCTGCTGCCAGGATCATAAACATTATAAATAAATTCAATAGGTCCGTTGAGATTAGGATTCAACAAATAAAAATGAATGCCCTTACCAGGTGACAGCATTTTACGCTGATGTTCATGAACAACAGGGTGTACTTCCGGAAAAACAAAATTGGAAACACCATCTATGGTTTGACCATTATTCCCCTTATTCACTTGAGGTTCAGATTGATTGACATCTTCAAAAAAATATCCTACGGGTGTATCCATAGCATTACCTATCTTTTTAAGGGTTTCTATAGATGGTGATATGATCGCTCGTTCTACTTGACTGATCATACTGACCGTAAGACCGGTTAAGTTAGAAAGATCTACAATTTTTAAATTTTTTTCTTTACGAAGCTCTCGAATTCGATTGCCCAGTGTGATTGATAAATCATCATTACTAATGTTATTGGCCAAGTTAACCACCTCATGTACTTTTGTTTATTTTTTTATATCCATAAAACATTCTTTTTACAAATACTTTCGTATTCTGGTAATAGACCATTAATAATTAAATAAATTCATTGAAAATTAAATATCTGCCTATCTTTTTTATTTAATCATGAAACACAGCTGTTGTCAACTCTGAAATTTCAATAGTTTCTATAAAAGGTCATACATTTAAATCATACTTAAGTTTTTTCATTTTTCTTTGCATTCATAGTCATTTTATTCAGCTTCAAACCTCTTGAAATAGTGGGAAGAATGCTTAAAAGCAGTTGGTAAAAAACTGAGATGGATCAACAAAAGTAGAGATAAAAATTATCAAATAGACTCAAATACTGCTTTGATGTTCTCAATGGCAAAACGTGCAGCTTCTTCACCCGTAGGTATTGGAAGACATTCAACAGCAATATACCCGTCATAATGAATATCATCAAGTGCTTTTATTATGCTTTTAAAATCAATATGGCCTGAGCCCGGGTATTCTCTATTGCTGTCTGCAAAATGAATGTAGCCAAGCTTACTACCACAATATCTGATGGTATCACTGATATTTTCTTCTTCAATATTCATGTGGAAAGTATCCAAATGAATAAATACATTGGGAATATCGTATTTCTCAATAAAATCAATAATTTCTTTTCCTTTACTCAAATAATTTGTTTCATATCGGTTGACCCCTTCAATGAATAATTTGACATGCTTCTTTGATGCATAAACCGCTAGAATTCTTAAATTGTGAGCAAGCCTTTTCTCATAAAAAGTACTCTTGTCTCTGTCAGGCAGAACACCTTTTATCCATCCGATGATAATATCCGATTTCAATATTTCTGCAATGTCAATGTATTTTTTTAGACCATCCACAGCTTTATTGGCTTTAATTGAATCATCATCAATCAAAGAAACATGCTCCTGGGTATTCAGCCGTCCTGTTACCACAGCAGATATTCTCATATCCAACTCATTGCATACATCTAGTATTTTTTCATAATCCAAATCCACATTTTCTCTTGTATGTACTTCTATTGCAGAATATCCTGCCTCATGTGCTTTTTTTAAGTTTTCACAAATACCCCCCAGCAATAATAAAGGTGCGGTATCCGGAGCAGCATCTGCTGTTGATATTGAAAATTTTATATTGGTCATCCATGCAGCATTACTCATATATTCCCCTCCAAATTTTTTTATCACTTCAAAAATGTAGTAAATAATATTATTTTTGATTAATATTTTATCACCAATTCATTATTTTTTCAATATTAATTAAATTTTAATTAATAATTAAATATTTATTTTCTTGAAGAAGATATATATGCAGAATTGAGCAGCGATGAGCAAAAGGAGTAGAAATAAAGAAAACGCTCTTTTGAGCGCTTCCTTTATTTAAGTATTAAAATGGGAGAGAGAACCATAAAGAATATTAAGACGACTCATTCATAAATCGTTTTAAATCTGTTTTTTCGAATGACCATTCAGGGGTTTGTATGACTTCTTGATCGGTCAGTTCATACCATGGGCTTAATTCCGGTGCATTGGGATTAAACAGGATATGTATATCTTGAGCCGGCATATAGCTTTGTGCAAGCATGTAAAGCTTTTGTCCCGTGGATTGTTTTACAGCCATATCCACAACAATTACAGCATGTCCAGGACTTCCTCCAACAATAAAAACGTCTCCAATCTGCATATTTTCTATGGGTACTGAGCTGAGCTCCTGAGATAAGGAAATAGTCCCTGCATACGTGAATATAAAATCCATATATTTTCGAAATGTTTCATAAGTATCTGATGGGTCAGCTTTTTTTACCCAAGAAGTCGTATTGCCATTGACTTTAACGCGATAGCCTTCCATCCATTTGGCAAAGTCAACTCTGAATCCATTGGTTAGATTGAAATGGATATGATTTTCCTTTTGTTGATGGAATAAATACTCGCCACGCAAACGCATAATGGCATCTGCACATTGTTGTAAGTCTTTTGAACCAATATCCATTTGAATAACAGCTTCATAAATTGACGGATTGGCTTTTATCTTTCCGTCATAGTATTGGACCATTTCACCATGGGATTTTAAAGGTAAGTTTTGTAAGTAGTCTGCAAAAGAATCAGCCGGTGAAGACAAACGTACATAACCTTTTGGCGGATTAAACCGCTCAAGGAGTGTCTCACCATCCTCTTGGAGTAGAGCCATTGAAATAAGGGGCTCGGAAACCGGAGGCTCTTCTTGATGAAGCTCTCCAACATTTTTATCTGAATTATCCTCTTTTTCAGAGAGCTGATTGTAAGGATTCATGCACCCAATAACAGCAATACTTATAATGAGGAATAGAATGTATTTTTTCATCGTTTTCCTTTCTTCATTAAATAGAATAGATAGTATATTATAACAAAAAATAGAATAAAAATACAATAAAAAAGATGGCCTCCTCACAAGATACCAGCTCAAATTGCATACCCCATGGGGCTAAGAAATATATTAGATTCATTGCCGCATTTAATAACGGCTATCTTAGATAATTCTGCT
>JAKSCF010000014.1 GCA_022360735.1 Clostridia bacterium | reverse complement strand
ATGATACAAATGTCATCAAGATATACAGTTGGTTCTTTAATAATCATATCAAAATGAATGTTACAATTCTGATTTCCCCCCATGAATAAATTATTTCCAAAACCTAAATGAACCGTTGAAAATACCTTTTCATCGACTAAAGGATTATTAATAATTTCAGCCAGCTTATTGGTTCCTATACCAAATTCTGCTACCTTATCAATATTCTCAGCAAAATTACTCATAAAACTATGGAGTTTGCCTTCATCATTTTTGATATTAACAATTTTCCCGTCTTTAATGGTTAATATTATCGGTTGCTTGGGAATTCCAACCGTACATATTACCCCATCAATAACAACTGTTCCGGTACTAACATTTTCAACCGGTGCAATCATAGCCTCTCCGGCAGGAAGATTTCCAAATGCACCAAACTCATCAAGTTTTCCTGTATCTGCAATCCCTTTTCGACCTTCAATATTGAACGAAATATCTGTACCAAGTTGTGTTATTAACCTGATTCTCTTTGCAGCGCTCATCATGTCACTTAAATTTGTAGAAATTCTCTCTATTTCTTCATAATCTGCTCCAAAAGTTTTTTTGACAATTTCTTTTGATATTCCCGGTAAACTTGCTATTCTGCAACCTCTATTATTTGCTTCTACTCTTGCTTTTGTATGCGTATATGAATTTGTAGTTATCATCAAGCATACATCTGCACCTTTCAGAGCTTTGCAAGCGTTTTCCGGAGGTTCTCCTCCTTTTTGATTGTTTATTTCGACTAGCGTAGTGTCCATCCCTAGACTTCTGGATGCCTGTTCAAAATATGAAGCAAGTTCAATCTTTTCATTATCTGTTAGTATTAAAATTTTTTCTCCGGCCTTTACTCCCATACAAGTTATAAAAACTTTTTTAGCTATTTCAACTATGTTTTCCATTTTACACCTCTTTATTTGCATTATTAACATTTGATTTTTTATTAAATAATGAAAAGAAAATGAAGTAACTTACGCAGGAGATAACGATTGCATTTATGGATGGTATAAGTACTGTGGGGAACTTTATTGCTACAACGGCACCAATAATCCATGCAAGGAAACCGGCTAAATTAAATCCATTAACAGGATTCCAATTTTCAATCTTACCTTTTCTTATCCCCCAGTAATCCATAATGGTAACACCAGCAATTGGTGGAATGAATGTTCCAAGAATATTTAAGAATCCACTGAAATAGTTCAAAGCCCCAAACACTGCTAAAAGTGTTCCCACCACACCAACAATGAAGCACGATAGTGAGCGTTTATTATTTTGCATTTTAGTTATATTTAGTAATGCAAAGCCGGCAGTATAAGCGTTTGATACATTTGTAGTCCATGTAGCCAATATAAGTACCAGTAACCCCAAAATTGGAGCTCCGACACTTGACAACATATTAACTATGCTTGTATTATCCATACCCAAAGACCCTGCATTGATGGCTAATATTGAACCCACAATCAAAGCACCTATACCTGCAGGTAATACCCCTACTATTACCGAAAGTGCAGTTTCTTTTCTGTTCTTACAATACCTTGTAATATCTCCGGCAAGCACGCCACCTGCTGCAAATCCACCTACTGCAATACCTATTCCTGCAATTAGCGGCATCGGATTTACAGGTTGGAATTCAATTATTTTTTGATATGCTTCCGGTTTACTTAGTATATTAATGACTGCATACACCAATATGAATGCCATAGCCGGTACTGACACTAAATTTAATACTTTCATTAAGCCAAATCCATAAACTGCTGTAATAGTCATTATAGCTCCCCATATTATCATAGACGCACTTACCGGAAATAATATTCCATACCGTTCAAGTAAACCACTAAATGCGGCACCACATATTGCAGTTTGAAAAGCAAACCAACTGGTAAAGCAAAATACGATTACTGTTGAAGCAACATAACTTGAACCTTTTTTACCAAACGCTCCTTCAAATGTCACCACAGAAGGAACTCCCAGATCCTCTGACTGCATTGCCATGAATACCATATATCCAACAACTATCAAATAACCTATTACCATGGCAATAACTGAACTTTTAAAACCCAATCCATTTGTGATAAATGCTCCCACCATTAACGCCGGCACGCAAATAACTCCACCGGCCCAAATCAATACAATACTCTTCCAATCCTTTTTGTCTTCCGGTCTTACTTGGCTCAATCCTTGTTGTTCAATTATAATATGTTTTTTATTGCTCATGACTTTATCCTCCCTATAGGGTATTTTAGTATTTCACCGGGCCGCCATTATATCCAACTAATTCAAGACATCGTTTCCAACAACCAAATCCTTCAGGAATTTTCCACCAATTTTCTGCAGCAGGTGCCGCTCCGACAGATATATTCATTCCTACTTTAGTCTCCGCATTTGTAAGAGGTTGATATGTATCCACATCCATTAAAGATATTATTTCAGGAACTACCATCAATACATTCCCATCTTCATCTCTGGCCACAAGGTTTTCATTTTTGAAATCTACAAAATACTTTTTACCATCTGCTGATTCCAATGTTGTAACGCCAAAGTCAAATCCGCCTTCGGCTTTTAATTCAACATTAGTAATTCTTCCTCTAAAAAGCTCTCTTAATCCTATAGATTTTGAAAGATTTTCTATTACATCACTTTTTTCTTCTTTACTCTTTAAGATAATTCTACCAATCTCTTGAGCTTTTGTAATACCTCCTGGTACTAAATTTTTCGTTTGCTCTTTTGAAACCACCCAAGTCGAAAATCCAATTTTCATATCATACGCCATGCACATTTGTCTTGCAATAATTTCAGCTGCTTTATCATCCATTGGATCTTTTGTATAAACAACCATAATATCACCATTATCATTTGCCAAAACAAGTGGCGAAGTTGGTATTCCACAAATTGCCATCAATCCAATATTAAGCTCCGGAACTGCTCTTCCTTGTCCGTCCAAATCAACAAGTGCTTTTCCTAACTTAATTGCCGTAAAAATTGGTACAAGCGTATTCACACCACCATATTCTCCCGAATAAATATATTTTAGTTTCTTGCCTTCTTTCTCTAGTTCTTTAACCATACCTTCCACTGCATAACATTCAGCCATTCCAAAGTGTTCTGCTGACATTTTTACCGGCGAACCCAAACTTGCTACCATTACAGCATAATCGTCTGCATTTAACTCTTCTACATCACAAAGATTCAGTTTCGTTTCCTCTTCAGTCATTGACTCCAGTATGTTTAGTCCGGCCTTTAGAGGACCTCCCCCTCCTCCTCCAAATAATGTTGCGCCATATAATACTTCCTTAATATCCTGCTTTCCTAAAATTCTGCTCATAATTTCTCCCCTCTTACAATTTAGAATATTTCAAATATTGAAACTTTTATCCATATGAACATAATAACATCCGGCAAAAGCTATGTAATCCGCAAAAAGTACAAAAAATAAGCGTACTTTTTGTTTAAAAAAACAAAAGTACGCAAAAATAAGCTTTTCTATCCTTTAAAATTTTTTGTCAGCCTTCTCAAAGCTAATGCATTATATAATTCATTTACGTCAGGAAATCTAAAGACATTGTAGCCATAAATCTTTATAATTTTCTTGATCCTGTATTTTACAGTATTTGCATGGACATACTGTATTTCTGCCGTTTTATTAAAATCACTATCTCCATCCAGCAAAAATCTTTCCAGTGTATGATGCAACTCTTTCCCTTTATCATTCTTATCTAACACATCCAGTATTTTAGTAGATTTTAGAATTTCATTTTCTCCCTCATTGATGATGAAAGACAGATTTCTAGCCAATTTGACTTCCGGAAAAGTAATAGATTTTTTGAGAGGAAAAATTATCAATGCATATTTAAAAGCAGCTTCAATAACATTATATGCCTCTTTAGTTTCATGAGTATTTTTTAAATTTGTACAAACTACAATTTTAAAATCATTTTCTTTTTCCTGACAACCGTTTAATATCTGTTCAGCAAGGTCAATGTCATCTTCACCAGTTTTTGAAAGCATAGCTATTGTGTGATCATCATAATTTTCTATAACAAAATTTTTTGAGTAAACTTCTAAATTTTTTTTGATTGCTGACAATTCTTGTTTATCTAATTCTCTCGAAAAAAACCACATCGTTGAAAGTCTCGTCACATCTATTTTTAATATTTCAGCTATTCTACGTATTTTTATTGGTTCATCTTTAATAATGGCATGAATTAACTCTGCCGAGTCTATAGCACCATGTTTTACGCTCCAAATATTTATAAAAGTTTGTATGACTTCGTTGATTTGTTTGCATACATCTATTTGTTGATACACATCCGATGAAATGCTGTTTATTTCTTTAATAACAAATAAATTTAATTTTACTCCTGATTCATCGGTTACACTGCTTAAATTCACATAATAATCTTTTTCATTTATAATAAATTTCCTTAATGTAAATTTATCCTCTAACCCGGCAGCTCTATTTCTTTTTTCAAATATCTGATAAAACGGGAATTCAGAGTTTCTAGGCCATGTTTCACAATTTAGTATATTTCCTAAAGAATCTGTTAAGTAGATTGAACACTTAGTTCTATCCCTTAACATCATCAAAACAGAATCCATATTTTTTTGACTTTTACTTAGAAAAGAAATGCGTTCCATTACTTCAGATGCAAAATATGTGTCTGCTATTTGTTTTCTCACTATTGCTTCCATTACTTCACAAATAACATCACTGTATCTTAAATCAATTCTATTTTCAGGCAAACATATTAAAGGAAGTCCTAAGGTATCTGTAAGCTTTATTACTTTATCATCCAATTTTTCAATGGATATGCCCAAATAAAAAAGAATGATTCCTGCAATTCCATCTTCATCCATTTTTCTAATAGAAGCCAACTGTTTGCTAACATTTTTCCTGGAATTTATAAATCCTGTTATGACTAACTGACTTCTAAAGAATTCATTTTTACAAATTTTGTTATTTCCAAATAACTTTGAATCATCCTTTTCCAATACCGTAATCGAGTTTATTATTCTATGCATGCCTTTCGCACCAGCTATAACACTAGCTTCTCTAAGTGAAGGTAATTCTATCAATTCATTTATCGACAAACCCATCCTATCACCTCTTTGCAATCTTTCTATACTGTAATATTTTCAATTAGATGCTGTCATATACTTATACCGGCTATCACAGACTGTGAGCTAGAAAATAGTTTATAAATATCTCCCTCAATATATTTAATCATAACATAATTAAAGCAAAAACCCTAATAACAGGGGCCCAAAACCTATTCTGTTTATCATTGAGATTATTTTTTTTTGCTCATCATTAAAGCTTTTCACTTAGTTAGTAATTTTGTTTATAATCAAGAAAAGCAAGGACTTCATAAATCCTTGCTTTATATTTAATCAGCTTATTTAATTGTAATACTATTCTCTTCTTTCAACGTATCCATATCATGTGCGCTGATCTTCTCATTGGAAACACCGTATAAATAGTCGCCAATATAGAGTAATCGCCTTATGGTTCTCTCAGCTCCATAATAATAACCCGATTTTAAATCATCTTCTTGAGTTACATGACTGATTTTACCCTTTAAGTCAAAACCATCCTCCGGTGTCAATTCATATATATATGCCCCTTGGAACGTTACCTCACCATATGCGGGTATGCCGTATCTTTCGTCTATCAGCTTTCCTTTTACTTCACATACTGTAATAGGAAAACCCAGCAAATTACGTTTCTTATCAAAGAGCAGTGCTTTGTGATCTCTGAGAAGTTCAGATTCTGTTCCTCTATCTCCAATAATGATCTTATGCTTTTCGATTGGATTATTGACATCACTGACATCAAATAAGGCGATCTTCATACCCATATAGTAGGCATTGATTCCAGTTTCATTACCTTGCCAATCTTTAATGGAAAGGGCTACTGTGTCTTTTCCAAATCCAATTAAGTGGTTTTCATCATAAGGATGTAAATAGTCACTATACCCTGGTATTTTTAACTTACCCAGAACTCTGGGATTGCTCGGATCTTCTAAATCCAATACAAATAATGGGTCTACATCCTTAAAGGTCACCATATAGCCTTTGTCACCCATAAAACGTACAGAGTATATACGCTCTTCCGGTGCTAAGTCTTCCAGCTTGCCTGTAACATTCATGTTTTCATTTAAGATATACACATTGTTGGTAGAAGTATATCGGTTATTGATTTGAGTATGTCTCGTAGTAGCAATTCTAAATGATTTTTTATGCTCATCCATAGAAAATTGATTTAGGATGTTTCCCGGTACTTCTCCTTTTGCTATATAAGTGGTTTTACCTTCGTCCATAGAGAATTTATATATTTTAGTTTTAGGCTCATAGTCTTGAGGATTAAATACTACCGCATCTTCTGTCTCCATCATAGGCATGATTCTATATACGCCCGTATCCACAGTAACATAAATATTTTCTTGAGAAACGTAGACATTGTCGCTTGCACCTAAATAAGTTTTGACTTCAACTTCTTCCTTGCTGTCTAAATCCAGTGACGCCACAACCAAATACCGGGGATACATTATAGGGGGTATATATTTAATGTCTTCGTAAGGTATTTGCTTGAAGTTGCTGTTGGTATACGAGTCCTTATATTTAGGACCTATAGGAATATTTTCATCATATAAAATATCGTATCCCATGTACGAATTAGAAATCATGTACAGGGAACTGCCAATTTTTCTAGACGTTACATAGTGCCCTTCTATTTCTACTTCTCTTATTTGTGTGATATTGTTTTTATCTTTAATATCGTAAATATATGCTTTTACTCTATCTAAAGGCATATGAGGATAATATCTTTCTACTTTCTTT
>JAKSCF010000588.1 GCA_022360735.1 Clostridia bacterium | reverse complement strand
TTTATCTCAAGAATTATTTTACTGTGATTTGAATTATAATTCTCTAAATATATTTTTCTTTTCCCAGCACTATTATGACATATTATTAAATTTTAATTACAGGCTCAAAAAAAATAGCATTATTTTGTTGTGCTATTTTTTTCGGATTTTATCGAATATAGTTTTTTCTATATTCTCTGGGCCCTATGCCCATTTTCTTTTTAAATACTCTGCTAAAGTAATTTGCATCTACATACCCTACCTCATAAGCAATATTTTTAATATTTCTGGATGCATCTTCCATCAATTCAATGGCCTTATTAATCCTATAGTTGGTCACATAATCTGTAAAACATAATTTTTGGTTATCTTTAAAGAGTTTACTTAAATAAAAGGAACTGATATAAAATTGAGATGCCAGTTCTTCAACCGATAAAGATTCACTGTAATGCTCTTTAATGTATTGAACGACTTGGTCGACAATATAGTGACGATTTGCATTGGATATACTTTCTAATTCTTTTCCAATCTTTTTAATATACCCTTCAATAAACTTGATTAAATGCTCCATTTCTTCTATTTGAATGATAAAGCTTAACTCATCTAATAATTTCTCTCGGATTTCGTGATCTAAAGTCTTCTTAGTTACTTCTGTTAGTATCTCAATGGTCTTAAATTTAATTTTGTCATATTTTTCTGTACTCATTGCCATCAATAAATCTTTGATAATAGAGGTTGCTTTCTGGATATTTTGCTCTTTTATATTTTTAGATACTATTTTTTCATATTCTTTTGTATTCAATTCCACTATGGTATGATTCAGCTGGCCTAATGCTTCCATAAAAGAGTCATGTAACCGAATCCCTACAGGATATGCTTTTCCTTTACCCAGTGATATTTTGATATGAACGTGCCGGCAGGTTTTCTTTAGTAAATTTTGAATCCAATCCTCTTCTCCGTCCTCATTTAGATCATTGGAAAATATAAATATAACCATTTTTCCGCCAATCTTATTAATAATATAACGTTTGCGGCCTTCTTTTAATAAAGTCTCTAAATGTTCTGATATGATCTTCAAATAGTTCCTGGACACTTCTGAATACGAATCTGTCTCTACAGGATTAAAAACAGCACAATATCCAATTTTTTCTTTAATATTTAATAAGTTAATGTACCTGTCAATTTCGTGAGAATCTTTACTGCTAAAAGACAGTAAAGATACCAGCTCTTTAGAAAGTAATTCTTTGGCCTCTTGTTCTTCAATACTATTAATGTGATGGTTTTTTTCCATGTAGTGTTGAAAAAATTTATCCATGGCTTTTTTTAATTCGTCACGGATTAATGGCTTTAGTAAAAAATCATTAACGCCTGCTTCTATCGCTTCTTTAGCATACTCAAAATAGTTGAATGCAGTTAAAATAATAATATATATCTGCTTATTGGTTTCTCGAATTTTTTTTACGGTTTCCAGACCATTCATACCCGGCATTTGAATATCTATAATCAAGATATCAGCTTGACCTTCTTCTAGTATTTTAAGGGTTTCTTCACCGCTTCCGGCTTCATTAATATAAAACTGATTTTCATACTTTTGCTGAAACAATAGTCGAACAATATTTCTTTCACGTACTTCATCATCTACTACTAACATGCTATACATAAGTTAGACCTCCATTTAACTCTATATAAATTGCACATATATACACATAGAAATTTATTTTCATTCAGTTATAGTTAGCTAATTATTCATTATTAATTGCTTATTCACATTCTCTTTAGGGTACCGAATTTTAACATGTGTTCCTTTTCCAATTTGGCTGTATATCCGGAGTAAATTTTCTTTTCCATAAAAAAGATGCAATCGGTTCATAACATTATCAATACCTATACCTGTTGTATGACCAATATGCTGTTCATTTTGTCCTTTCAAAATTGATTCTAAAACATTTTCTTTGATACCTGCACCATTATCATCAATGGTTATAATCACTTCACTGTCCGATTCTTCAAGGGAGACTTCTACCTTTCCGCCTTCTATCATTTTTTCTGTCCCATGAATAATGGCGTTCTCAACCATAGGCTGAATGGTCATACTGGGAATAATCAAATGGGGTATATCTTCGGGTACATTCATCATAAAGGTGATTCTATCACCAAACCGCTTTTCCTGAAGATAAATATATGATTCAACCATTCTTATTTCTTCCAAAAGCGTCACTTCTCTATGAAAGCTGGTTAAACTGTAACGTAACAAATAAGTAATCTTCTCAACAACGGACAGCGTATGCTCGGTTTCTTCTTTCAATACAGATTCCGTTACGATACTCAAAACATTAAAAAGAAAATGCGGATTAACTTGCGCTTGTAATGATTTTAACTCTGCCTCCTTAAGAAGGGTCTCAAGTTTGGCCTGTTCTTCCTTATCTTTAATCCATTTACTTAGATCTTTTTTCATCGTGTTAAAGACTTCTGTTAAATATCCTACTTCATCATCGGTAGCCGCTGGAATATCTTTAAATTCAAAGTTCCCTTTAGATATCTTCTCAGCTCCTATTACAAGTTGACCTATGGGTTGATATATATCTTTTGAAAAATTCCAGGCAAAAAGAATAGATAATACGATTGTAGCTAACAAAATAATAAGAAAAGTGATACTAATATTGCTGGTTTTAGATTGAATATAATCGTGGAAGATATCATTATTTTCCAGTTCACTATTCATCAGCTTTTCAACTGTTTTATCAACCGTTTTTTTCACCATCAGTACTTGATTATATTCCGGAAGCAAATGAATCTCTTCGTTCCCTTTAAGAAGCAGTAAATCCATATAGTCAATGCATTTATGATAATAATGGTTAAATATGGTATCCAAATTCAAAAAAATCAACTTGCTTTTTGGGCTATATATCTTCATTTCCAATTGTTTAATATTTTGAATTGTATGCACATAGGTCTTGACAACTTGCTGCCTATGGGATGAATGTTTTGATACGGAGTATTCTTGAATGGCTTCATCAATTTCTTCCAGTCCGGTTTTAATATCATTGATTAAATTAATGGACTCCAGCATTTTATCATATGTATTGATGGCTTGGATAAAGTTGACCACCATTAAAATACTAATCAAACTAATAATAACAATGACTAGAATGATAAAAACCAGTAATTTTCTTTGTAATGAGCTTTTCATTATGATTTGTTTTATATCTTTCATATTACAATCCTACTTAAATATTTTTACGTTGAAATCTAAAACCGTTTCATTTTTTATTAATAATTCTGCATCTAAATCCATCTCATTTTGCCGGTATTTTAGTTGATAACATCCATGGCTTATTTTATTATCATTCATAATTTGAGGCGCAATTTTATTAAAAACACTAAATCTTTCGATATATATATTTTTATCTTCTGTTTCCATATCAATGATTAAGCTGAATTCTTTAGGTGTTTTGAGGTTCTTTAATTGAATCAATTCCAATAGATGATTGTTTTCATCCTCCAAAGAAACAACACCGCCTTCAGACTTTCCCAAGTATCTTGCCAATTGAACCATCACTTCAATACTTTGAAGCGCTTGTTCCTTTTCATCCAATAAAACAAAACCATACAAAAGATTCAAATCCATTTGAACAATTTGTGACAATAAGTTATTCATCAGATAATAATCCTTTCATGCTTTCTTTTGTCATAAGCTTGATCCCCGGGTCCAGTGTACTGGGCACCCATTTATTTCTATTCATATCCCTTAAATAGCGTACAGCCACATATCCCATAAATTCAGCATTCTCAAAAATATTGCCATATAATTCGCCATCGGAAATATAGGCCTCACTGTTATTAAAATCTTCATATCCCATAACAAAAGAATCCTTTTTATTCAAAAGCTTTAACGCACTGGCAGCGGCTACCGTAATATCCGAGTTCAAACAAAAAAATGCGCTGATTTCAGGCTTATTTTGAATGATTTTTTTTATTTCCTCTACTTCATATAAAAAATTATCATCTGTTAAGAAAACGGTTTGAGTAGAAACCGTCTTGTATTTATCTGCTATTCTTTTGAATTCTTCAATACGTATATCATAATCCGATTGATTGAATTCATGGCTTAGAATACAAATCTCACCCTTACCGTCTATAGCGTTTATCAATTCAGTGGCGGCCATATTCGCTGAGTTCCTGCCTAAGCCTATAAAGCTGTTTCGGCGGCTGCTGGGGCTGTCCACTGAGGCTAAAACCACCGGTATATTTTTTTCAACCGTTTCATTAACCATTTGCGTAAAACCACTATTACCGGCAGGCCAAAGTAAAATACCATCTACTTGAGCCAATTGAGCAATTCGAATAATTTCCATCTGCTCATCAATACTGGTTGCTGTGTATACTTCGGTTACAATATTAAACTCCTTATCCGCTTTATCGATACCTTCTTTTAGTAAGTGTATACTTGTCCCCTTCTCTTCCGGAACAATAGCAATAAAATGATAATCAAATTTTTTCAAGTAAGCCCATGCAGGCTCTTGACTATTAAATTTATCGTTGAAATCATATATATTAACCAAGGAAATAATAGCACATATCAATGTAAGACAAGCCATTATTTTTATTATCTTTGAAACCAAAAATGAACACTCCTTAATATTGCTGATAATAATAATTTATATTATTTAGCAACATAAAGTCAAATTAAAGAGCTAAGTACTTATAATTGTCAAAAAAATTAGGGCGTATGTAATACGCCCTAGAAGTACTTTGCAATTGAATGCAGCCAAACTTACAAGTTAATTTTCTTTTCCAGTAACTATCCCGATACAGCTGTTCATACCAGACCGATAACAATAGAAGTCAGCATGAGTGGTGTTAAAACTTTTAACACCTCACTGGCCGGAGGGATGACCGTCATATGTTCATATTTGGAAAGATTCATAATTTCGTAAGGTATAGTATAGATTTTTTCGATCACATAATTCAGTAACAGAAATATTGCAAAGCTGATCAACCCTTTGAATTTTACATTTGACAGAACGCTTTTTCTTATGGTTATGGCCGAATAAATCGTTAATAGAAATTGAATAGCAAACAGCAGGGCAGTCGTTAATATAATAAATAGATTCGTTACGATCTGTTGATAGGGTATATCAATATTCCAAAAACTAATTTCAAACAATTCACCTGGCCCGAAAATCATTAATCCGTTTATAGTCATCGCCAAAATAAAGAAAACCAACATTCCCAAGCCCTCTAACAGTGCAGTTATAACCTTTGAAGCGATAATGGCATAACCGCTGTTTGGTGTCATAAATATCATATAGCCTGTTTTTTTATTGATATCTTGACTATACATCATAACAATATCCACGGCGTAAAGTACAAACAATCCCACAGCTAACAGTCCTGAAAATAGAGGGAATCCACTCTCACCAAACCTAATACTTATAGCTATCCCTGCAATTATCGTTGTAATGCAAACAACCATAAACATTCTATATTTTTTTATAAACTCATATTTAATCAGATCAAACATTTCTTAGTAAACCTCCTTATACAGCCCTTCAATTGATTTTCCTTTTTCGGAACGAATCTTCTCTGCATCTCCTTGAAGTTCAATCATCCCATTCTTCAAAAAAATCACTTCATCCAAACAAGTTTCCAACTCACTAACCAAATGGCTGGATATAATGATGACTTTATTTTCGTTTATGATTTCTGTAATCGTGTTCAACACCATTTCTCTGGATATAGGATCCAATCCATTTAATGGCTCATCAAATAGGTAAATCAAAGCATTTCTTGAAATCGCTAAAGCAACTTTTAATCTGCCTTTTAATCCGGTGGAAAGTTCTGATACTTTGTTTTCCATATTTATTTCAAGCTTTTTAATCAGCTCCTTTGATTTTTCAAAATTAAAATCCGGATACATATCTTTGTAGTACTTCATAATGGATTTTACTTTCATCCAAGG
>JAKSCF010000413.1 GCA_022360735.1 Clostridia bacterium | reverse complement strand
TTCAAAGAAGCATCCCTTCCACCAAGGAATCACCCTGCCCCAACGTCATCATTATTCCCCACACAACGCACGTTGAAGCCGTAACACTGCTTACGAAGTAAGCAGATGTACGTCTCATGCAAGGATGCCCCAATGCGAAGCGCTGGCTGGAATCTACTGCGGAAGCCGTAACACTACTTACAAAGTAAGTAGATGTACGTCTCATGCAAGGAATCCCAGGAATAACATCTTTAAACATCATTTTCAAAGCATTCATAATGTCCCCAGATGACATAATATTATTTTTCTTGATAATTGCTTGAGCTTGATCCTTTGTAATTAAACTATTTGCCATAATTAATTAGTTTAAAAACTAACTTTTGACACTTTATTAAAGTCCCTTTTTTTAAAAGAGTTTTTTACACTTCTTATCAAATAGTATATACTGCGACAATAAAGCTAATGACTGAAAACAAATTGCATAGACAATGAAATACTATTGAAATATATATGTTTTTCTTTTTCCATGAGAAATAAGCTGCTGGAAAAAAGATCACAAATCTAAACAAATTATTAAACGGCAGCCAAAAATGATACATAGAAAATAATACTGTTATGATGATAGGCGCATATTTCCCATACCTGCTTATTTTTGATGTTAGGTAACCTCTAAAAAATATCTCTTCAACGATAGGACCAATAAAAACATTCAAAATAAAATATACAACACATGTCAACATCAGAATATTCTTTGAATATTGTTTTAAATAACCCATATTGTTCCAATCAAAGTATTCTGGTATAATGCTTGTTAGCCAACTTGAAATTGGAGCAAATAACATATTTTCTAGTGGTGCTATTGTTACAGACATAATCCCCGCAAAACCCCATAGCAAAAATCCATACAAAAATATGGTCCACCATGGTAGTTTTTGGTGATTCGAAAATGCACTTTTTAATGAGTAGCTGCCATATTTTTTTTTACTTGCATGTAATACCACCCAAACCTCTATTGGGAACAATATAAACATGGCCAAAAGAAAAAATAGTAAAAGTGATGGAATCATATTTTGTAAATAACCTGCTAATATATAGATTAATGTTAAGAGTGAAGTTGGTACAAAAACAAGGAAAAGTACCTTCAATATGCTTAGATTATCATGTGTTGCTTCCATATTTCACCTCCAGCTGTAACATAAATCATCTCTTATTCTAAAATTAGTGTGCAATGTTATATAACTACTAAATTCCCGAACATCAATATAAGTTTTTCTACCTTATAACATTCTAATTATACACCTACCATTATACTCTCGTCTAGGAATAAGTGAATCAGGAGTATCTAAAATTATTAGCAGAGCTAACAAGGGAAGAGAGCATCAGGAGCTGAGGGAAAGAATAAGTTTGCCGATTTGTCAGGCCTATGACCACTTTCCTTAGTGTTTTGATATCTTCTGTACCTCTGTTTTTCTATCATTCATAACAGAAACCCAGAATTTTGCACTCTCGTTTTCACAGTAGCTTTATATTTCTTAGTTCCATCAATAGAATAGATTTTGCCGTTCTTATCAACATGAAATGATAGAGACAGATGATCTTTTTGTTTTGGATTACCGATTCTACAGTATACCATATCACTTTCAGACTCTTTTTTTAATAGCTCTCTGTCCTAAATAGTTCTTTGAAAAATTAATTGATAGCGATAATAGGATCATACTAATACTAATAATTGTTCCCTCTCTTACAAAAATAGGGAGATCATTTATAAGTGAAATACTAATTGATACTATTACTGAAACCATATCAACTGAGTACCGTAATCTCATAAAGGCAATCTAGCTCATCTCAGAAACTTTCACACATAAACTTTCCAGTGGAAAAGTAATCATATTGTAGTGAATAATTGAACCTATTGATAATTCACTAATTATTGTGCCACCACTAAAGAGAAATATTCTTCAGAAATAAAGGGGTCAGGCCTTAACCAATTGACAAGAAGATAAGAAAATGTCAATTGGTTAAGCTTGGCCCTGTATTATTATACTTAAAAATCGATAAAGGTATAGTCTGATTTTCAATATATACCCTTCGGGTATATACACTTTTTAAAAGAATAATGATAGTATT
>JAKSCF010000313.1 GCA_022360735.1 Clostridia bacterium | reverse complement strand
TTGTCGGACTTTGGGTTTTTAAAAATAAGTATTTAATTTTTATAGAAAATACTGTATAATAATTCATGCGTAAATGATTGCGAAAGAAGAGGGGAGAAAAGAAATGAAAAAATTACTTATTGTATTGTTAGCCTTTGTTATGATTTTCAGTCTTGCTGCATGTGGCGGCCAAGAGGAGACAAAAGTATACCTTGTTGGAACAGAGCCTACATTCCCGCCATTTGAATTTACAAATGATGCCGGTGAAATCATTGGATTCGATATTGATCTAATTAAAGCAATTGCTGAAGATCAAGGATTTGAAGTAGAAATAAAAAACCTAGGCTTTGACGGTTTAATCATGGCAGTTCAATCCGAAAATATTGATATCATTGCAAGCGGCATGACGATTACCGAAGAAAGAGAAGAAAATGTAGACTTCAGCACACCTTACATAAATGCTGGTCTTGCTCTTGCGGTAGCACATGGTGACGATGCCATTCAAAGCGCAGATGATCTTAAAGGTAAAAAAGTAGCGGTTCAAATCGGTACTACCGGTGCTAACGAAGCACAAAGATTGATGGATGAAGGTATTGTTGCAGACGTGGTTACTTTTAATACAGTTGATGTGGTTATGATGGAGCTTGTTAATGGTGGTGTTGATGCAGTTATCAATGACTTGCCGGTAACAAAAGCTTATATGACGAAACAGCCAGACAAGATTCAACTTGTAGGAGAGCCGTTAACCAGTGAATCTTATGGTTTTGCAGTTGCTGAAGGTAATGAGGAATTACTTGAGATGATCAACACCGGTCTTCAAAATGTGATTGACGATGGAACATATGACGAAATTCAAGCTAAGTATTTTGAGGCAGAATAATTATTATAAACAATAAAGTCTTCTTCAAAGGACAGCAGATGCTGTCCTTTGAGATTGTAAAAATAACCAATGGTGGTGATGAACTTGCTTGATAAAATTATGATACTTGCTCCCAAGCTGTTGAAGGGTGTTTTAGTAACCATAGAGATTACTTCGGTTGCAGTGCTGGCGGGAGTGATTATTGGATTGATTATGGCATTATGTAAAATGTCTAAAAAGAAAATACTAAAAATCCCTGCTATAATGTACATTGAAGCCATAAGAGGAACCCCAATACTTGTACAGATATTGCTGTTCTACTTTGGGCTTCCGCAAATACTGTCCAGCATTTTTAATATGAAAGTAACTTTTACTGCAATCGTTGCAGGTATGATTGTCTGTAGCATTAATAGTGGTGCCTATGTAGCTGAAATATTTAGAGCCGGTATACAATCAATCGATAAAGGGCAGATGGAAGCAGCGCGCTCCTTAGGATTATCTCATACTCAAGCGATGCGCTATATCATTTTACCTCAAGCATTTAAACGCGTCTTACCGCCTCTTGGAAATGAATTTATTGTATTACTAAAAGAAACTTCTATTCTAACCGTTATAGGTGTACAAGAATTAACAGGAAGAGGAAGATTACATGTTTCTGCTACTTTTGATTCATTTTTTACATACACAGGAGTAGCCATCACATATCTTATTTTGACATTGAGCATATCACGTTTGGTAACTATGATGGAAAGGAGGCTTGGTACAAGTGATCGAAGTTAAAAAATTAAGAAAAAGCTTTGGCAGCCTTGAAGTATTAAAAGGTATCACTGAAAAAATTGAGCCTCAAGAAGTTGTTTGTGTCATCGGACCATCGGGTTCCGGTAAAAGTACTTTTTTAAGATGTTTGAATCTATTGGAGAATCCAACATCCGGAGAAATTATCATTGATCATCAAAATATTACGGATTCTCATGTGAATATTAATAAGGTAAGAGAAGAGGTGGGGATGGTATTTCAAAGTTTTAATTTATTCCCACATATGAAAGTCATCGATAATATTACTTTAGCGCCTCTAAAAGTAAGAGGTGTTAGTAAAAAAGAAGCAGAAGATAGAGCATATGAGCTTTTAAATAAAGTAGGATTGGTGGACAAGGCCAATGATTATCCTGATTCTCTTTCAGGAGGTCAAAAACAAAG
>JAKSCF010000015.1 GCA_022360735.1 Clostridia bacterium | reverse complement strand
CTTTCGTAATATCTGTAAGTTGTGATATTAATCTAGCAAAAGTACTCTTACCACATCCACTTTCGCCTACAATTACTATACATTCTCCTTGCCGTAAACTTATGTCTACATTATTGATCACTTTGAAGCTGCTACCATTGTTATCTTTATAATGTTTATGAATGCCCTGCAATTCAAGTATAATATTTTCATTCATAGCTATCATCCTTCCAGCTTTGGAATAGCGTTAAGCAATTGTTTGGTATAATCCATTTGAGGATTTGTTATGATGTTTTCTTTATCATCAAACTCTACTATTTCCCCTTTATTCATCACTACTATTCTGTCAGCCATATATGCTGCACATCCTAAATTATGAGTAACCATTATAATACTGGTATTATAATGGTTTCTGAGTTCCATCAACTCTTTAATAATCTGTGCTTGGGTTATTACATCAAGGGCACTGGTTGGTTCGTCGGCTAATATCAGTTTTGGTTCCAGTGCCACCGCCATAGCAATACCTACCCTTTGTTTCATCCCTCCACTTATCTGAAATGGGTAAGCGTTCATAATTCTTCTACTATCATCAAATCTCATTTTTTCCAAGGTTGCTTCAGCTTTTTTTATTGCTTCCTTTTTAGAAATATCCATATGGCTTCTAATACTTTCTACAAACTGTGCGCCTATCTTTTTAATAGGATTCAGAAATGAACCAGGGTTTTGAAAGATCATACAAATATCATTCCCTCTGATATTTGTCCATTTCTCTTTGCTATATTTGCTTATATCTTCTCCATTAAATATGATTTCACCAGAAATTATTTCCCCTCCAGAAGAAAGTAAGTTTATTATAGCCCTTATTAAAGTTGTTTTCCCACTTCCACTCTCACCAACAATACCAACAATTTCTTTATGCCCAACAGCCATATTGAGATTTTCAATTATATTTTCCTCTCCATCGTATTTGACGGTTAAAGATTTAATTTCAATCAGTCTATCCATCATTCTTTAGACTCCATTCTATATAGAACCCACTAATAAACCTAAATTTTGTTTTTCCAATCGCCAATGTTTATAGTATATTCGAAAAAATCAAAATTCAAAAGGTTTATTAGGGTTTCTATCATCATAAAAATAATTAATATAAGTAGATTATTTTATTTTTATTCTTTCATCTATGTTATATATTTCAGATACAAATCTATGAACTCCTTCTACATTGCTTTTTGTTACGACTGACCCTTCTAAATAGAATAAAAAGATTATACCAGCATCTTTCATGAGAATTTCTGCACCCTCAACGCCCAATTTATCTCTATCCTCTTTATTAATTGTATTATCCAGTTTATCGCAAATAGCATCAAATTCCGGATTACTATAGTTTCCACGGTTAGCTTTTGATCCAGTTTTAAAAGCAGTTTCGAATAAATACTGTGGATCGGCAGTAGGGGCTGATGTAAATCTATCCCATATCATGTCAAATTCTCCTGATTTTGAAATGTCAGATAAATTTTCATACTGAGTAATTTCCATTCCTAATCCAAGCTCTTTGTATTGGGATTGCATTGCTACTCCTGTATTTCCGGCATCTCTACCAAAGCGTGAGAGTGTTGCATATTTTAATATAATGTTTTCCCCATCTATTTCTCTAATACCATCACCGTCTGTATCAATAAATCCTGCCTTATCTAGCAGCTGTTTTGCTTTATCTGGATCATATAAGTAATGATCTTCTCCTTTATATCCAAAAGAAAGTGTCTCGTTAAAAGGTCCTTTAGCCATAGTCGCTTTATACAGTTCATTAGCATATGTCTCTTTATCTATACCATATGCAAGTGCTTGTCTAAACTCCGGCTTTTTCATATATGGTTTATTCATATTTAATACTAAGAAGGCTACACGTAAATTTGGCCCTCTATGTACTGTAAATTCATCATTTCCTTCAAACAATTCTAAATCCTTTCGATTTAGAGCCGTTGTAAAGTCAATCTCTCCTGATTGTAAGGCCATGGCACGGGCAGAAGTATCTTTAATAAGTTTTACATTAATAACATCTACATCAACTGGGCATTTCCAATAATCTTCATTTTTCTTAAGCGTAATTCCAGCATCGGGTTTGTAATCTACTATTTTGAAAGGGCCTGTACAAATTGGTTTCAGGGAAAAATCTTCTTTATCAGCGACCGAAGCATCCACAATTATATATACAGGGTCTGCCAATATATTTATTATAGTGGGTACAATTTTTGAAGTCTTAATCGTTAATTTTTGCCCTTCTGCCTCGATAGATTCAATAGGTATTTTTGTATCTTCCCTATTTGTTATTTTCAAAGTTCTTTCTATGGATTCTTTACAAGCCTTAGCATCTACAGGATTACCATTATGGAATTTTATACCTTCTCTTATATTAAAAACAGTGGTGAAATCATCGATTTGCTCCCAGGACTCTGCAATTGCAGCTTTAAACCTCATGTTTTCATCAAATTGTATAAGATTTTCTCCTGTTCCATAACGCGCTACTACCCATCCATTCCAAGATTTTGTAGGCTCTACATTATCAGGTAACCAATACGTAGCCGCATTAAGTATTTTTGTTTCTTTAGTATCGTCTGATTGTGTAACATCATTACTCTTTAGAGGTTGATCTTGCTGGCCGCAAGCCACAAGTATGATGCAAAGTAAAATAATAGCTAAAATACATAAGATTCTTTTCATTTCTCTTCTCTCCTTTTTTTTATTTAGTCTAAACATGCTTTGGATCAAGTACATCCCTTGTCATATCTCCTAAGATATTAAATATAGACACTACAATAAATATAGCTAGTCCTGGGTAGAGCAACAACCAAGGAGCTGTTTGCAGATATGCCCTGCCTTCGCTTAACATATTACCCCATTCTGGAGTGGGTGGTTGTACACCCAAACCTAAGAAGGATAAGCCGGAAAGAGTTAACATCATGCCACCAATATCTAAAGCAAATTGTACCACCAAGGGTGAAATAATATTGGGAATAATATAATGGGTGATCAATTTAAGTTTTCCAGCCCCTGCCATTATACCAGCATCAATATATTCGCTATTTTTAGTCCCCATTACAAGAACCCTCGTTAATCTGGCATACTTTGTCCACCAAATTATAGATAAAGCTATTATGGTATTTAGCATACCGGGGCCTAACATCCCAACTATAGCAATAGCAAACACTATACCAGGAAAGGAAAGGACAATATCCGAGGTTCTCATAATAATCGTATCTATTATTCCATCTGCCATTCCTGCAACAATCCCAATGATTACCCCCAGAGTAAATAATAATACCAAAAGCAAGAATGTCATGCCAAGGGAAACCTTTGCACCGTAAAGAATCCTAGAATATATACACCTTCCCACTTGATCAGTTCCTAAGGGATACTTCTCACTAGGCTCCTTTAAAATGCTAAGGAAATCTGTTGCCAAGGGATCATTTGGAGCAAATGCAGGTGCAATAACTGCAAACACAATGGTTAAAATAGCAATAGATAATATAATAATGAAAGTAATTTTTTTGTGTTTTCTATTTTTCATTTGAGCTTATCCCCTTTTAAACGAACTCTTGGATCAAGAGCTTGAATCGACATATCTACAGTAAAGCTTATAACAATATATATCAGTGCCATAAAAATAACGTATGCTTGTAATATTGGATAGTCTCTATTTGTAATAGCATTCATTACGATGGAGCCAATACCGGTCCAAGAAAAAATAGTTTCTACAATAACAGTTCCTCCAAGCAATATTCCCATAGATAAAGCAAAAAGAGTTATGATGCCTTTAAGAGAATTTGGAAGAATATGAAAAAAAATAATTCTTCTTTCATTTACACCTCTGGCTCTGGCACCTACTACATAATCTGAAGATAGTTGTTCTAATATTGCAGCCCTAATCTGCCTAGTATATCTTCCTATTAAAGGTATCGCTAATGTTGTGGCAGGTAAAATCATGCCTTTATAGTTATCAATATCTGTTATTGTAAACCAATTGATCTTCACTACAAAAAAATATATAAGTATTAACCCTAACCAGAAGCCTGGAATAGATATTCCTACTAATGAAAATCCTCGTATAATATAGTCTACAAAACTATTTTTTTTGATTGCAGATAAAATACCTAGGGTAAATGAAAACACAACTAAGAGTAAAAATGCTAAAGCAGCTAGCTTTATAGTCATAGGAATTTTTTGTTTTAAAATATCTACCACAGGACTTGTATTAATATAAGAATATCCCAAATCTCCCTTTAGCAAATTTATAAGCCAATGCCCATACTGAACGATAAATGGATCATTAAGCCCCATTTCTTCCCTTGCCTTTTCTAATACCTCCTCTGATGGAACAATATCTTGAGATCTAAACATCATTTCCGCAGGATCTCCCGGACTGATATATGTAAGCATAAAGGTTAAAAATGACGCGCCTAGTATAACAATAATCACTTGCAATAATTTCTTCAGAGCATATTCTTTCATAATAGACTTATCGACCTCCTTTTTAATAACACAAAAATAGTCGATTATAAAATTCTGTGTTTTCATTAGATCATATTAAAAAATTTCAAAATAGGTTGTAGAACCCTCTTAAAATCATTTTACAATCGTCTAAATAACATAAAAAAGCATACTCCTATGAGCATGCTTTTTTTATAGCACAACAAAATAAAGCATCCAACTTCCCACCGAAGCTCTATGATAAACAATTAAAGGCAGGTTTCCTGACTCGCAATCATCCTACTATTCTCCTTCCCATCCTAAGACAGTGGTTTTTGAATTTCGTCATGCTTACAGTAGCGGGGGCTGCAAAGGACTTTCACCTTTTTCCCTATTATCTCTTCCGAGCACCTTAAATTTTATTTTTATTGAATTGTATTAGTATAATTAAATATTTACTATTTAATTATACTGATTCTTGTATATTAATGTCAAGATTTTTTGTACAAATGGAATAGGTAATGTTACTTATGATAAGGTTCATTTTTTATAATCCTAAAACTTCGATATATCTGTTCGACTAATATCAGCCTTATTAATTGATGGGGGAAGGTCATGGGTGAGAAGGATAATTTAAAGTCCGCTCTCTTTAAAATATTATCCCAAAGGCCCAGTGAACCACCAATAACAAAAGTTACATTACTTTTTCCTTGGATTCCCAGATTAGATATTTTTTCTGCCAGCTGTTCTGAAGATAACGGCTTTCCTTCTATTTCTAAAACGATAACATACATACTATCTTTAATATGTTTTAAGATGGTCTCTCCTTCTGTTTTTTTAACTTTTTCCATATCGGCATCAGACAAATTTTCAGGAGCTTTTTCTTCCTTTGTCTCAATAACTGACACTGTACAATATTTATTTAACCGTTTTATATATTCTTTAACACCATCCGACAAATATTTCTCTTTTATTTTTCCTACACAAATTATTGTAATATTCATATTTTACCTCTATCAATCAACTGCAATAATATTCACTTGATGTTGCATTCTTTTCACCTACAAGATTATAATTATATATCATTTGTTCAATTTGGTCCGGACTTTTAGGCTTAGAGATCATATATCCTTGAATATTACTGCAGCCATTGTTTTTCAAAAATATGAGTTGTTCTTCTTTTTCTACCCCTTCCGCAATAATATCCAATTGCAGCTTATTTCCAAGCGCAATAAGCTCTGTTAATAACTTTTCATCTTTATAATCACTTCCAACACTTTTTATATTGGATTTATCCAATTTAAGATAGTTAATAGGTATTTTTCTGAGTAACTTCAAAGTAGAATATTCACAGCCAAAATCATCAAGCGCAATTTTAATGCCCATTTGTCCGATTTTCTTTACTGTATCTAAAATATCTTGGTTCATTTTAAACATGATTTCTTCAG
>JAKSCF010000304.1 GCA_022360735.1 Clostridia bacterium | reverse complement strand
GTCACTGTTTTTAGGCATTTCTTTTTGTTGATCCGGAGAATCATATTCGAAGAGTTCAAAATTCGATCCATTGCCGCATTTAATAACGGCTATCTTAGATAATTCTGCTCTAAATAATCCTATATGATCAAATAATTCGACAAATTAGTACAACAAATTTGCAGAAACAATGTTGTATAGTATAATTTGATTATGTGATGTATAGGCTATCTATATTTCTGATTATTAAAAAACAATATATAGCTCTATATTTGTTGGAATGGTAATTGCACCTTTAGAATTAAAAGATATGAATTAGATTGATAGAATAATATAACTATCTATTCAAAAAATAAGTATGATAATTTTTTCATTCCTTGTTCACATGTGAATAAAATGTACATTAATATTAACTGTTATATTTGTATAGTTTGAAAAAGGAGATGATAACGTTGAATTCCACAGAATCCAGAGAAAAAACATTACAAGCTTGGCAGTCGCTTGTTAACAACTCTCCTATGAAAAAAGAACTCGTTCGAGATGTAATATTTGAATCTTGGATGAGATCAAGAAATTATGGAATAAATCCATTCCATACGAAAAATAAAATCTTATCGGATAAGGAACTAAATGATCGAATTCTAAAAAGAAAAGATTTAGTTGAAACTGCTGAGTCTTATTTAGAGAATTTATATAGTTTTGTTGAGGGCTCAGGTTTTTATGTTGTATTAACTGATGAAGAAGGATATATGTTATCTTTAATCGGAGACCCAAATATTATAAATGAAGCCAGTTCAACTACTACAGCTGTTTTAGGATGCTGTCGAAATGAAAAAGCCATAGGCACTAATGGCATTGGACTATGTTTAGCAATTAATCAACCCATCCAAACTGTAGGTGAAGAGCATTATTTGAAATCCCATCATCGTTGGACATGTTCTGCAGCACCTATTCATAATGAAAAAAAAGAAATCATCGGTAGTATTAATATCACTGCTTCCCACACCAATGTACATCCTCATACTCTGGGAATGGTTGTAGCTGCAGTAGATGGCATAGAAAAAGAGATGAAAATGAGAAAAGCTTATAATGAAATTGATATTATTAATCAATTATTAACTGAAACTCTAGAATCTTTGTCTTCTAGTCTCATAGTTATTAATGACCAGGGGACTATTAAGCATATCAATCAAATAGCTTTAAATACTTTGAATATTTCTTTGGAAAATTCACTGGGTAAAAACATCAACGATTTCTTTAATTTTTCCCCTTATATGGAGTATTTATTGTCTAGCAATAAAAATATAGATGATACAGAAATCACTATTAAAACCGGAAATGGGGCTTATGATTGTACTTTAAGTGTCTCAATTATCAATAAATACCCCAGTAAAATTGATTATTTAGTCATTACCTTAAAAGATATGAAATCTGTTAGAAAATTGGTTCATAAGATGATTGGTTCAAATGCCAAATTTACATTTCAAAGTATTATTGGAAAATCAACCAAAATCACCGAAGCTATTCGATTGGGAAATGTTGCTGCTAATATTACTTCTAATGTTTTATTACTAGGAGAAAGCGGAACCGGTAAAGAGTTATTTGCCCAATCCATTCATAATGCAAGTAAGCGAAAGGAATATCCTTTTATTGCCATTAATTGTGGTGCTTTACCAAGAGGACTGATAGAAAGTGAGCTTTTTGGATATGAGGCAGGTGCATTTACAGGCGCTAAAAAAGAAGGTCTTCCAGGTAAATTTGAACTAGCTAATGGCGGAACCTTATTTTTGGATGAAATCGGTGATATGCCTTATGACGTACAAGTAAGTCTGCTAAGAGTTCTGCAAAACAAAGAAGTCACCCGAATCGGTGGTAAACACAGTAAAAAAATTGATGTTAGAATTATTGCTGCAACCAATAAAAATTTGGAAGAATGTGTTTATAATAAGTCTTTTCGAGAGGATTTGTATTTTAGATTAAATGTTTTTCCTATATCTATTCCGTCTCTAATAGAAAGAAAAGAAGATATTGCTTTGCTCTCTGAATATTTTTTAAAGAAAAATAATTTAAGTATACAAAAAAAAGTAATAGGTATTGATCATGAAGCCATTAATTTTCTAGAACACTATTCTTGGCCTGGAAATGTTCGTGAATTAGAAAATGTTATTGAACGTGCGTTAACCATCTGTCAAGGAGAATATATCAAAATCATTGATCTGCCTAATTATATTATTTCCAGTAAAATTGCTCCTATAAACAGCCCTCAAACTTTCCCTCATAATCAAAATTCTTCTATTCAATCTGTTGAGCAAACATTAATTATACAAGCTCTCAAAAGTAATAAAGGTAACATTAAAAAAACAGCAGAAGAGTTAGGTATTAATAGGCGAACTCTTTATAATAAATTAAACAAATTGAATATTTCCTATAATGTATATAGAGAATAGATCAGTTGCAAAAAATCAAATACGGCAATAGAGATAAGTCTCCATTGCCAGAATAAAAAATATTTTGTTAATCATTATTCATAGTGATCCATCAATAAATGCATATTTCTCACTGCACTTATAGACAAGTCTATTACATTTTTCAGATCATTCAGACATACAATCTCAACTGGGCTATGGGTATATCGACATGGAATAGATAGCCCTCCTGTCAGAACACCTATATCTTCAATAGCGAACATATTTGCATTGGTTGTGCCTGATAAAAAATCATTTTGAAATGGTATATTTTCTTTTTCACATAATTGTAGAAAATAATCAATTACTTTTCTCGGTACAATATTAATAAAATGTGCACTTGCTCTGCTACGATCTAATACTTTGATGCCTGCTCCTTTCCCCAGCTCTATAGGTGCTTTATTTTTTTTAACTTGAGGTGTATCTCCTCCTAAGCAAATATCATAAGCTATACAGAAATCCGGTATTTTCCCAAAAAATTTCTTGATACCATTAAATATTACATTAGCGCCTCTTAACATCAATTCTTCTTGTACTGAAAATGTTAAGTACACGGTTGATTCTGCTCTGTTTTGCGCTAGCTCCCTTATAACTTCTAATAGCACCGTACATCCTGTCCTATTGTCAAAAGCCTTCCCCATAACAAAACCATTTGCCAGTTCTACAAAAGGCTCATCAAATAGTACTGGAAATCCTGGCTTAATCCCTAATTTCAATACATCCTTTTTAGATTTTGCTCCAACATCTATCCACATATCGTCTAAAATTGGAGTTGTTGAACCTTCAGAAATATGGTATGACTTGATGCCAAAGCATCCTTTTACAGTGCCTTCTTTTGTTTGTATTCTTACCCTTTGTCCCAATAAAATATTTGGAGAAAACAGACCTGTTTGGACGACATATATATAACCTTCATCATCTATATATTTAACCATAAAGCTGGGTTCGTCCATATGTGCATCTAATAAAACAATTGGACTATCAGCATTTGTTCCCTCGACTTTTATATATAAATTCCCCATTGTATCTAAAAAATAATTGTCTATATTTAATCTCTTTAATTCCTCAATAACATAATTGCTTATTTCATGCTCAAATCCAGATGCCCCGTTTAATTCACTCATTTCTTTTAGTGTCTCTTTAATCATTCTTTTCTCCTTTATGACTTAACCTTAAACTTAAACTTCAATTTTATTATTCACAAACAAATTCGATGAGAAAACTGCCAACTCATCAAAAAGGTTATACGGCCAAGTTTATCGTAAATTAGGTATAAATGTTGAAAGTTGAGGTGTAAAAGTAATAATAAGAAGTACTAATATCAGTACACCAATTAGAGGGAATAACCATCTAAACATATCTTCCATTCTAATACTGCAAATTTTTGATGCAACAAAAATATTAACACCTACAGGAGGTGTACACAAACCTATTACTAAGTTAAATACCATAATAATCCCAAAATGTACTGGATCCACATCTATTGATTTGGCTATGGGGAGAAGCAATGGTGTCAAAATAATAATAGAAGGTGTAATATCCATAAACATTCCAGTAATAAATAACAATAAATTAATCAGAAGTAAAAGTACAATTTTGTTTGTAGAAAAACTTGTTATCCCTTCAGCTATCATTCTAGGAATCATTTCAATAGCAAGTATTTTACCTAATGCTGATGCCCCGCCTAACAAAATGCATATGCTCCCTACTGTTAAAGAAGTTTTTCGAAAAAGTGCAGGTAAATCTTTAAAAGAAATTTCTTTATAAACAAACAATCCTATAATAAGCCCATAATCACAAGAAATAACCGCTGCCTCTGTTGGTGTAAAAACGCCTCCATAGATCCCGCCTAAAATAATAACAGGAATCAATAATGCCCATTTTGCATCATTAAAAGCCTCCCATTTTTCTTTTAAGGATGCCTTTTCTCGAATGACGCCAAATTTTTCTTTCTTTGCGACAAAGTAGACAAAAATGATTAATGCAGCTGCCATTAATATCCCCGGAAGAATGCCTGCTAAAAACAAATCAGTAATAG
>JAKSCF010000016.1 GCA_022360735.1 Clostridia bacterium | reverse complement strand
TTCGTCATACCCTGTAAGCCCTCCACTTAAATGAACCCCTCCCACACCTATAAATGCAATATCTACAAAAAACTGATTTATAAATCCCTCACTTAAAGAACCTGAAACTGTCAATTGCTTTGCGTTAATTTCACCACCAATGAAAATGATTTTTCCATGAAAAGTATTATTGTTAACCATTTTCACCAGTTCCATTAATGCTTCAAGTGAATTTGTCAGCACTTGCAAATTTCTTCTTTCTTTTAGAAAAGGTATTATTTGAGCAGTGGTTGTACCGACATCGATAAAAACTGACATTTTATCTTCTATGATTCTTGAAGCAATCTTAGCTATTTTTATTTTTTCAATCATGTACATGCTTCGACGTTTTGTTATAGCAGGCTCCTCAGCATAAAATGAAATTTTGATTGCCCCACCGTGAACTCTTTGGAGCTTATTCTCTTTTTCAAGAGCGGTTAAGTCCCTGCGAATCGTTGCTGAAGCAACATTAAATTTCTCTGCTAACTCATTAACCGATACCTTGCCATAATGATCCAATGTTTTAAGGATTATTTTTTGTCTTTCTGTTGATAGGTCCATAGTCATCACCTAACCTATTTTGGGGAGCTTATCATAAGCAAATTGAAGATATAATTCTTCTCCTATTGTATAAAGACTCTTTTCACTCTCATTTAAAACATCTACCATGATTTCTTTTCCATTAACTTTAACAACATACCGTACTACACTGCCTAAAAGAATGACATCCACTAACTGTCCTTTTAAGGTTAAATGATTTGGCTTTTTTTGATACTCTCGATTAACCTCTATGACTTCCGGCCGCAATGCAAATTGACCTTTGAATTGTTTATTATCATAAGTATCCTTAATCAATGAATCTTCAATAATGTTATAATTTCCAATGAAGCCAGCCACAAAATGGTTCGCCGGCTTAGTATAAATGCTTTCCGCACTGCCTTTTTGAGCAATGCCGCCTTCATGCATCACATATATTTCATCGGATATGATCAAAGCTTCTTCCTGATCATGGGTCACAAATATAGTGGTAATATTCAGTTCTCTTTGTATTTTCTTAATTTGCAACCTGAGATTCTTTCTTATCTTTGCATCCAATGCACTCAGTGGTTCATCCAAAAGTAAAATACGAGGCTTTACAATTAATGCTCGAGCCAAAGCCACTCTCTGCTTTTGTCCTCCTGACAACTGATGAGGATACGATTTTTCTTTTCCTGTTAATGCCACAAGGTTGATATATTTTAGCACTTCTTTTTGGATGGTTGCTTTGTTATATTTTTTTACTTTTAATCCAAAGGCTATATTTTCTTCTACATTAAGATTTGGAAATAGTGCATAATTTTGAAAGACCATACCAATATTTCTTTTTTGAGGCTGTATATTGGTGACTCTTTCATCATCAAAGTAAATATCCCCTTGGTCCACACCGGTCAGCCCTGCAATACACCTAAGCAAAGTGCTTTTACCACACCCCGACGGCCCAAGGAGTGTAATGAATTTACCATTATCTATTGTCAAGCCGATTTCATTTAATACTTTGTTATCTTTATAGGATTTACATAAATTTTCAACGATTACTGAGCTCATTTTCTCACCCTTTCTTGGCTTCTAATTCATTTATATATAAAACAACACCAGATATAAAAACAACAAATACGAAGTAGCTGATGATAATAGCACTGCTGTAATGACCGCTGACACCTCTTGACCAGTACATGTAAACCTGCACCGTTTCATAATTGCCGCCAACCAAAATATTGGATAAAACAAACTCGCCGATCAATATGGCAAAGGACAATAGGGTAGATACCGTCACCCCTTTTAATAAATTAGGAAGAACGACTTTAAAAAATGCATAGCTTTCACTTGCACCCAGCAAGCTTGCTGCTTGAATAAGGGTATCCACATCTAAACTATCAATACTGTTTTTTATCCCCTGATACATATAAGGTAAAATAACAACAAAATATGCACCTGTCAAAATATAAATGGTACCTGATATGATAAGAGGACCACTGGAATAAATTTTAATCAATCCAACCGCTAAAATAACACCCTGTAATGCAAAAGGCAATAGAGTAATGAATGCCATAACTCTATCCATCCATT
>JAKSCF010000017.1 GCA_022360735.1 Clostridia bacterium | reverse complement strand
GTCAAAGACGAAATTAGAAATTCCGTGTTAGGGCTTCAAGGTTACTGCTAGGGCTTCAACTGAAAAACTCTTAGCCAATCAAAGATTGGAGAGTTTCTGTATGAGACCTGCGACGTAATCGGAGATTACTGCTAGGACTTCATGTTAGATCATAAAAGGAGGGGTAATTGGTGTTGGATATTAAGGATATATATCGTGCGCAAGAAAATATTGAAGGTAGCATTAATAAAACAATTCTAGAAAAATCTAATACTTTTTCAAAGATGTGCCAAGGTGAAATTTTTCTAAAATATGAAAATCAGCAAAGAACCGGTTCTTTTAAAATACGAGGTGCATATAACAAAATTGTTTCTTTGAGCGAAAAAAATAAACAAAGAGGGGTTATTGCGGCCAGTGCCGGTAATCATGCTCAGGGTGTAGCTTTAGCAGGTGCCGTTGCCGGTATTGATGTTACCATTGTCATGCCTTTGCATGCGCCTTTATCTAAAATTAACGCCACAAAGGGGTATGGTGCAAAAGTCGAATTATATGGACACTGTTATGATGATGCATACTTTAGAGCATGCCAAATTAAAGAAGAGACTAAAGCTACGTTGATTCATGCTTTTGATGATTACGATATTATGGCAGGTCAGGGCGTTATCGGATTAGAGATTATACAGAAGCTTCCGGATGTAGATATGATTGTAGCGCCAATAGGCGGCGGCGGGCTGCTCAGTGGTATAGCTACGGCAGTAAAATCCTTAAAACCAAAAGTTGAAATTATTGGAGTTGAAGCAAAAGATGCTGCCAGCTATATGGCCTCAAAAGAAGCAGGACAATGCGTGTCATTAGAATCTGTTCATACTATTGCAGATGGTATAGCGGTAAAAAAGCCGGGGAAAAAGAACTTTGATATACTCAATAAATATGTGGATCAAGTGGTTACTGTGGATGATGAAGAAATTTCTAATACAATATTACTCTTATTGGAAAGAGAAAAACAATTAGTAGAAGGCTCAGGGGCAGTAAGCTTAGCAGCGTTATTGAATCATAAAGTGAAAGTAAAGCATAAAAAAGCAGCAGTTCTCTTAACAGGCGGGAACATAGATATGAACTTTATTCATAAGATAATCGAAAAAGGCTTGGTTAAGGCAGGCAGGAATACCAACATCAGTGTTGTAGTTCCTGATAAGCCGGGTGTTCTTCATAAATTAACCCATATTATTGCATCACAAGGAGCCAATATACTCAATGTCAATCATGATCGATATGATAAAAATATATCATTGGATACAACCATTATACAGATTCGGTTAGAGACCAACGATGTAGAGCATGGCTTAACCATTAAAGAACTTCTAAAAGAAAAAGGATACAAGGTCATTTAAGATGTAGGGGCTGGTCTTCGCACCTTATAAAGTACCTGTTGCTTAATATAAACAAAGTGCAAGGATTTTAAATTTTCCTTGCACTTTATGATTCGTATTAACTATTTAAAAACACCGAAAGGTTTTCCTACCGGAAGGAATTCTTTTTCAAAATGTGTATTCAAAACTGCTGCAGCAGATCCATAGAAAGACACCATAGCAATTGCAAATTCAGAATACGCTGCAAAACCATGGAAAAATTCATAACCAATGTGAAAAGAACTAAAGGAAAGACCTACAAATAAACAATCGATTAAAACAAATATAATAAATAATACCTTGTCTTTTTCCATAGCACCGATGGTCATATAAAATGAAAAGATTAGATAACCTATAAAAGCAAATCCTAATTGTGAGCTATCCATTTTTTCCATAATGGTTTCACCGAAAGCACCATTTTGAATCAACCATGTAAACCCTATTGCATACCAGAAAAACGCATAACCCCCAAATGCAGTAGCACCGAAAGTATTATTAAGCTTTGAATCACTGATAGAGGCATATAATTGTGCTGATGCACCTAAAAATATTGCCCAGGGAATGATTAATGATGTTGATTCTGTCCATCCAAGCTTTTGAGATGATGCGACTAGGGTTATCATAGCCAGGCCTAATAGACCCAATGCAGAGGGATTTGCAGTAACAATTTTTGCATTAACATTAGAAGAGTTGTCCGACATTTTATGTCTCCTTTCGATAATATAAGATAAAAAATTTTGTCAAAAAAAGAGGCTGTTGCCCACAAATAAAAATTATATATAAATTATGTAGTAAAGTAAATAGGAATCTAAAAAAACGGACCGCAAAGGGTCCGTTTTCCTGTATTCATTTTCTTCAGCTTTCCGAAGGTTCAACATGAACAATGACCTCGTAAGCATTTTTAACCTCACTTTTGATTTTCTTTTCTATTTCCGTTGAAATAGTATGCCCCTCTTTAACCGTCATGTTAGCATCTACTTCCAATGCTAAATCAATAAATAAATGCTGACCAATATATCTTGCTTTAATCCAAGGGACGCCAAGAACATCTTCACACTCTAAAATAATATATTCTATTTCGTCTAAAACATGAGCTTCAGGAGATGAATCCATAAGACCTTTTACGGCCTGCTTAATGATACAGTAGGCAACCCTAAAAATCATTAAAGCGACTATTGTACCGGCCAAATGATCCATATATTTTAACCATAATATACCGAAATGGTGACCAATCATACTAGCCCCAATACCTAAGGCTGTTGCCATGGATGAATATGCGTCGGATCGATGGTCCCAGGCATTCGCCATAATAGATTCACTGTTTATTTTTTTTCCCTCTGCATAAGTAATACGAAACATGATTTCTTTAGTAATGATAGAAATGAAAGCAGCTATTAAAGCAATATAAGATGGTGCTGTAAAGGAATGGGCAATAATAGATTGTATAATCCGTTCAGTGACAGTGATAGCAGCAAAAAATAGAACAATACCTACAAAAAAGGCGGCAAGCGGTTCTACTTTACCGTGCCCATAAGGATGATTTTTATCAATTGGCTTTTTAGCAATTTTAATAC
>JAKSCF010000522.1 GCA_022360735.1 Clostridia bacterium | reverse complement strand
ATATCCTGCAGCCGGATCATCACTTTCAAGGGCATCGATAGCTGCCCCCAATCCAGGTGTAGATGTCATACCGCCGCATATAGCTCCAGCCAGCATGATCCAGTTTAATTTGAATACATATCTTCCGATTAAGAACCCTACAAGCATTGCTAAAATACCAACTGCAAGTGATACCAATGCTAAATATACACCTGATCCAAGTAATGCATCAAATACTTTGTATCCATATCTTAATCCTATTATGGCTAGAAAAAAAGCCAATCCTATTTCTCTAATTAAGGTTAATGATTTTGGCTCCATTCTGAATGAAACAGGGCCAATTTTACCCATATATCCGAGTAATAGTCCTGTAATCAAAACACCGCCTGTTGAACCCAGACTGAAATATCCTAAAGGTCCTAGGTTGATTTGAATGCTTCCCAAAATATATCCTACAACACATGTAATAGAAAAAGCAATCAGATTAAATGGTCCATCGGGTATGTCTTTTGTCTTAACGGATTTTCTGGCTTCATCCATTTCCAAAGCAAAACGTTTCTTTTCTTCATTAACATCCATTCTGAATATTCTATGAAAAAAGTTAACAGCAAATATGACGATAATGACGCCAAAGGGGTATCCAATAGCATGCCCTATGCCAACACTTGCCTCGGCATTAGCAACATAGGTCTTTACTTGTTCTTCGGTGACTTCCGGTGTGTTTTCATGAGTTAACGCTCCCGAAGGGTCCATCACTTTAAGCACCTGATCATTGCTCTCATTTGGCATTTCTGAATAGTCTGCTATAAATTCTTCTGCATGATCTTTTGCGGTCTCAAGAGCAGCACCTAAGCCCGGCGAGCTTGTCAAAGCGCCTGTATAAACGCCTGCAACCTCATATACATTTGAGTTTAAGCCCAATAGATTTGCACCGCATGTTGCCACATAGGTTGTACCTGCTCCTACAAATGTAATGATGACACCTAAAACAACAAACTTTGCGCCATATTTTTTAAGTACCGCACCCATATCTTTTGCAGCTAATAATCCTACTGCAGCTACAAAGAATATAAGCGATAACTTAAAAAAACCGGAAGATATAATACCTGCATCAATCATCTTGCTTGCAGCCGTATATCCTTCTGCATCAGCGCCTTGCGCCACAATATGATTACCAAATCTATATATTCCCCATCCAATAATTAAACCGGTAAACAAAGCTCCCGACACTCCAAAATTAAATCTTCCAAATTTCACTTTTCCAAACAATAATCCTGTGGCAATAGCTAAAAACATCAAAATATAAGGGCTGGTGATTAAATTAATCCATTCAAATTTCATTTTTGCATCCTCCCTGCAGCTTAGTAATTAAACATTGATAAAAATTAGTTATTTTTTTAACAAAGTCGTTTAAAATAATAATCATTATTTAAATAATGATTTATTATTCAGGTTTAAAATTAAGTTTTAACAGTTTTTGCTTCAAGACAATGGTAAATTTATACCGTTGACGTGATAAAGTTACTTTAAATGCAACTTGTTTAAACTTT
>JAKSCF010000061.1 GCA_022360735.1 Clostridia bacterium | reverse complement strand
TGCACCATTAGACTCTTAATGTGCATCTCTATATTGAACTTGACATTTTATACAACGCTGTATGTAAGTTCAATATATTTATTTTGATTTTATAGGCTGAATTGTGCTGACTCATTGCTGGTTTTATAGCAATGAGCTAATGCAACGTATATAGAACCTTACTCATCTATTTTACCTTTTCCAATGTATTTCAACCTCGGCATTAACAGTAATAATACAACTTGAATTATAAAATCTGACTGGAAATGTACAGTATGAAGCATCTATTGATTATAGATAACGCACAGTATGGTTTGGGATATGATAGTATTCCGGCAACTGGTATTTTGAATCTAAGAGCTTGCATTACTTGTAATGATATTTCTAGTCTTAGTGTGCGTTATCTATATACTTGCATTATTAGTATAACTTAAAAAAAGAAATAATTCGTTTAAATTTCTCATACTATAGTTATTTTTTTAAGAAAAATCATCTTTAAGGATACATTAGAAGGCCAGACCGAGATATGAGAACATTGAGGGGGCGGGCGTTTATAATTTTATAACATGTAATATAGAGGCATATGCAATTGCAGATAGAGGAAGAAATCGGATCATCATGAATACGTTTCAAGAAACCGGCCGAAGCGTTAAATCTAGTTGAATCAAGCGCTGCAAATAGATTATCTGATGAGTAATGAAATTGTAAAAGCCTGACCCTGCATATAAAAAAACTCAAAAAAATTATCCACTAATCTAATAATATTACAGTTTTACTTTACATAAATAAACGTGTTATAATATTTATTGGATACCGTTTTCTTTATCCGGAGGAGGGATATATCCAATGTATACCATACTTATTGTTGATGATGAATTGATACATCGAAAAGGACTTAGCAATATGATCAAAAAGCTTAGGCCTGCTTATGAAGTATATGAGTCTAAAAATGGTAAAGAAGCATTGGATTTCATTAATACAAATTCTATAGATATTGTTTTTACAGATATCAAAATGCCTATTATGGATGGATTGGCACTCATTGAAGATGTTGTTGGCAGGTTAGATAAAATAAAGATGATTATATTAAGTGGTTACAGGTATTTTGATTATGCTCAAAAAGCTGTAAGCTTGGGTGCATTTGATTATTTACTCAAACCGATTCGTGAAGAAAAAATCGTTGAGATGCTGGTAAAAGTAGAAAAAAGTATTGAAGAAGATTTAATCAAAATTAGAGAGAAAGAAAAGTTGTTAAAACAACTAAATAGTATTTTCCCGGTTTATTTTGAGCATCAAATGAATGGATGGGTCAATGGATATCTGCGCGATGCTCAATTAGATGAAATTAGGCAGGTATTTCCCTACAAGGGTATAGGAACTGTTATTGCCGTATTTATTAGCAGATATGAGGCTGTAGATAAGAATAATATTAATCAAAATATAGATAAAATTAAGCAAGACATAAAATATTATATGGAGAGAACGTTAGATGATATAGGGCATTCAATTTCCTTTTTCTTGGAGGATAAGAAAGAGGTTATGGTCTCAATATTAAACACACGGGATAATGTGGATATGTTATCCGAAACGAATATAGCTAAGTTTAATAAATTGATAAGTACTATAAAAACACTATATGAACTTGATGTGACTATAGCAATTGGTGATCAATGCAAAAATATATTCAATGACGTGAAGACTTCTTTTGAGCAAGCGGCCTTAGCCCTATCTTATAAATTTTATTATGGCATTGGGAAAGTAATTTTTTATTCAAATATTTGTCACAATATTGGCCATCAATTGATTGATATTTCCAAGCAAGAAAAAGCCTTGAGGGAGTCAATCAGGCAAATGAAAAGTGATGAAGCGCTATCTAATATTAATGGTATTTTCCAAAAGATCAAGGAAAATAGATATCCCCTTCCGCAGCAGTTTATAGAGAATATGATTCATTTGACCTTAAATTTAGTTCTGATGGTTCAAGATTTAGTGGATGAAGAGAATTATAATGAACTGGTGATAGATATTCAAAAACAGTTAAATAGCTGTGAGGAATACGATGAGCTGAGAAGCAAAGTCACCGATCTGTTATTGCGGATCATTAATATGCTTGAAGATACGAAAGAGAATAAGCATGAAGCCGTGATGCAAAGATGCATGCAATATATTAAACAGCATTTTATGGAAGATATCTCATTGGAAACAGCTGCGGATGCAATTTATTTTAGCCCTAGTTATTTTAGTACTTGCTTTAAAAAATATTCAGGTATAACTTTCAGTCAGTATCTTGCGCAGCTAAGAATGCAAAAAGCTTTGGAACTACTGGAGAGTAGCGAATATAAAGTGTATGAAATTGCATTGAAGACAGGTTACAAAGACGATAAATATTTTTATAGAGTATTTAAGAAAGAACATGGCATCACACCAGATGAATATCGAAGGAATAACAGGAAGAAAAAAATAAAATCTGGAGCGGGTACATGAGGTTTTTTAAACGTATAATAAAATATTACTTCAGTCTAAAATTCAAAACGCAATTGACGATTTCTTATATCTTGTTAATTGTGATACCATTAGCTACTTTAGGGATAGGGTATTATAAAAAGAGTTCTGATATCATTTTGCAGAGTACCGGAGAAAATATTCTAAGTATTATAAAAAAGAGCAATGGAATGCTCAATACCAGATTTGCTATGCTTGAACAAAGTGCCAGATTTATGCACATAGATGAAGAGCTTTTTGAGTTTTTTAATAATGCGAATTTAAACGACGTTCATTACTGTATAGAAAACGACCGAAAGATTACAAAGATTATATTAAAGTATTTTCCGCAAAATCAAGATATTTACTCAGTGAATCTTGTCACAGAGCAATTTGCATTTGGGGAAAACCCCACATTTTGGATTCCGAAAAATGGTTTTAGTCAATCAAAGATCTATTATGCGGGTCAGAGGTCTAAAAATAGCCTTAAGTGGATACCCACTTATGACCTTGTAGAAGAATTTGAGATACGTGAGAAAGAAAAACTGAAACTGAAAAAACATTCTCAATATGTTTTCTCTGCTACCCGCCTGATTAGTTGTTCTGCGATTAAGAATAATATTCTTATGCCTATGGATGAGAAGCAAGAACGTCCTGTTCTTATTATTAATTTTAAAGAGGAAATGTTAAAAGGAGTGTTCAAAGAAAGTACCTATATAGAAGGGTCGTACTACTATGTCTTAACTCAAAACGGAGAGGTCATATCTTGTTCGGATTCTGCTGAGCCGATTTCGTTTAGTCGTTCACAATGGTTGGAGAATGCTGCTGTAGAGGAAAGCGGAACCGATATTGTGTATATCAAAGGTGAGAAAATGCTGGTTGGTTTTGATACGGTAGATACTACGGGATGGATTTCAGCCGTATTTATTCCGTACGATAGATTGCTAAAGACGTTACCGACCATGCATTATTATGCCGTATATTTGACTTTGACAATAATACTGCTCTGTATAATCATTGCTTCTTTTATATCCGGAAGAGTTACACTGCCGATCAAGAAACTGCTTTTAGCTATTAAGGATATGGGGGAAGGAAACTTTAATTCAAAAATTAAAGAAATTGGGAATGGCGAATTATCATATCTTATTTATAAATTTAACCAGATGAATGAAAAAATTCAAAGGTTAATTGAAGAAAATTATCAGGTAAAAATCAAAGAAAAAGAAGCAGAGATAAAGGCGCTGAATTTTCAGTTCAATCCTCATTTTATGTACAATTCGTTAAATAT
>JAKSCF010000459.1 GCA_022360735.1 Clostridia bacterium | reverse complement strand
TAACAAAGGGTATAGAGAGTGGATATCAGCAAACAAGATTGATTTACAGCAGGTTGAATTAAATAAAAAAGAGGTTCTATTGGATAAAGAAGCGCTGATTGAGAAACAAAAGATTTTTGGCTATACAGAAGAAGAGCTGAAAAGGGTTATTTCACCCTTGATGCAAGACAGCAAAGAGGCAATTAGTTCTATGGGTAATGACGTGCCGCTGGCTGTTTTGTCTGAAAAGCCAGAATTGATGTTTGATTACTTCAGGCAGCTTTTTGCTCAAGTAACCAATCCGCCTATTGATCCAATTCGTGAGAAAAAAGTCATGTCTCTCAATCAGTATATCGGGAGATCAGGAAATATATTAAAAAAGATAGGGGATATGAGACCTAACAAATATATTGAGCTTGAGCAGCCCATTTTATATACGGAAAAAATAGAAAAAATAAAAAATGTTGATGTGGACACATTGCGAAGTGTTACAATACCTATTATCTTTGAAGCAGACCAACAAGAGAAAGGTTTAGAAAATGCATTAGAACTTCTGAAGAAAAGAGCAGAAGAAAGTATTACAAACGGATACCGTATTATTATTTTAAGCGATAAAGATGTGGACAGATATAGAGCACCTATTCCAAGTATATTGGCAGTCAGTGCCGTTCATAATCATTTGATTCAAAAAAAATTAAGAACAAAAGTAGATTTGATTATTGAAACAGGCGAAGCAAGAGACTCTTTCCACTTGGCATTGTTACTTGGCTATGGGGCAACAGCCGTATATCCTTATCTGGCTTTTGAAACCATCAATCATATGGTTAAAGAACAATTATATGTTGAAAATACATCTGTAAAGCAAGCCAATATGAATTATGTTCGTGCTTTGGGTTATGGTATAAGAAAAATTACTTCTAAAATGGGGATTGCAACTTTAAGAAGTTTTAATGGGGCACAAATTTTTGAAATTATTGGATTAGATAAAGAACTGGTGAACGAATATTTTTATGGAACACCTTGCCGATTATCAGGTGTAAAGCTGGATGTTATCACTAAAGAAACATTGATGAGACATCAAAGTGCATTTGAAAGGAAAATAGGGATACATGAACTGGAGATAGGCGGAAGAATTCACTGTAGAAAAGACAGCAATACCCATCTCTTTAATCCGGATACTATTTCTAAACTTCAACATTCATGCAGGACCAATGATTATGGACTTTTTAAAGAATATTCTGCTTTGGTTGACAACCAGACAAAAGCGTTAAAAACTGTTAGAGGGCTTTTATCATTTAAAAAAAGCAACCCTATATCTATAGATGAGGTTGAGCCTGTGGTTAATATCGTTAAAAGATTTGCTACAGGGGCTATGTCATTTGGATCGTTGAGTAAAGAAGTTCATGAAACCTTGGCAATTGCTATGAATAGACTTGGAGGAAAAAGTAATTCCGGTGAAGGTGGAGAAGATGACGCCACGTATGTAAAAAGTGAGAATGGAGACTTCAAGCGGAGTGCCATTAAGCAAATTGCGGCTGCTAGATTTGGCGTTACCATAGATTATGTTATGAATGCCGATGAATTGCAAATAAAAATTGCACAAGGCGCAAAGCCGGGAGAAGGCGGACATCTACCCGGGGGAAAAGTAACAAAAGATATTGCAAAGGTAAGACACTCATTACCGGGAATCGACTTGATATCACCTCCGCCGCATCACGACATTTATTCCATAGAAGATTTGGAGCAATTGATATTTGATTTGAAAAACGTTAACCCAAATGCCCGTGTAAGTGTCAAGCTTGTATCTGAAGTGGGCGTTGGAACCATTGCTGCAGGTGTAGCAAAAGGCAGTGCGGATATGGTTTTGATCAGTGGACATGACGGCGGAACGGGTGCGTCTCCTATTACCTCTGTTAAAACAGCAGGAATACCTTGGGAAATAGGCCTCTCAGAGACACATCAAACCTTGCGGTTAAATAACCTCAGAAACCGTATTGTGATACAAGTAGACGGCCAAATGAGAACGGGAAGAGATATTGTTATAGGGGCACTTCTAGGTGCAGAAGAATTTGGTTTTGCAACAGCGCCTCTTGTAGTATCCGGATGTATTATGATGCGAAAGTGTCATAACAATACATGTCCTGTGGGTGTGGCAACGCAAGATCCGGAGCTTAGAAAGAATTTTCAAGGAAAGCCGGAACACATCATTAATTTCTTTACCTTCTTAGCGATGGAAGTTAGAGAGATTATGGCGGAGCTGGGATTTAGATCCTTTGATGAGTTAATCGGTAAAACAGATAGACTTAAAATTAACGAAAACAACCAATGCTGGAAAGCTAAAAATCTAGACTTAGAAGGTATTTTATATAATCCGGAATTGCCGGAACGCTTTGGTGTGAGAAAAACTCAAGATCAAGAGGATGTTACTTTAGCAGTAATGGACCGAAAAATGATTGAAATGGCCGAACCTGCTTTGAAAAAAGGTGAGCCTGTGAGTGAGACCTTTAAGATCAACAATGTAGACCGTACAGTTGGCGCAATGCTTTCCGGAGAAATCAGTATGCGATATGGCAAAAGAGGTTTGGCAGAAGATACCATAGATTTTAGTTATATGGGAACTGCCGGACAAAGCTTTGGAGCATTTTTAGCACCAGGTATTACATTAAGGCTTTTTGGTGATGCCAATGATTACTTAGGGAAATCTTTATCCGGTGGTAAAATAATCGTTACAACCCATCCAAAATCCACGCTTACCCACCATAAAAATATCATTGTAGGCAACACGTTGCTATATGGTGCAACTTCAGGAGAAGTATACATCGCAGGAAAAGCAGGAGAAAGATTTGCAGTGAGAAATAGTGGTGCAACAGCAGTAATAGAGGGTGTAGGCGATCATGGCTGTGAATACATGACGGGAGGCCGCGTGGTGGTCTTAGGTGAGACAGGTAAAAACTTTGCTGCCGGTATGAGTGGTGGTATTGCTTATGTACTGGATGACCCGGATATATTTTCAGCAAAATGTAATTTTGAAATGGTGGGTACCGATATTCTTTCTGAAGAGGATATTAGGATGCTTAAAGAGCTTATAGGAAAACACGTAGTATATACAAACAGTCCAAAAGGTAAAATGATTCTTGACCATTGGGAGCATTATCAGCATCGATTCATTAAAGTGATAAATCCTCAGTACAAAGCAATTATTGAAGGGGCTAATCAAGTTGAAAGGGGTGAAAATTAATGGAGAAGAGAGACGGCTTTTTAAAATATAAAAGAGAGAATGCAAAGAAAATATCTGTAGATGAAAGAATTAAAAATTACAAAGAGTTTTATGTGCCTCAACCAGAAGAAGACATTAAGAAACAAGCTTCCCGCTGTATGGATTGTGGCATTGCCTATTGCAATCATGCTTGTCCTTTAGGAAATGAGATACCGGATATAAGTTACTTAGTTTCAAAGGGACAATGGAAAAGGGCTCTGGATATTCTTCAAAGCAAAAATAATTTTCCGGAATTTACAGGGAGATTATGTCCGGCTTTATGTGAGGCTTCGTGTACATTGTCGATTAACGATGATCCTAATATAAGTAAAGAAATTGAGTTAAGCGTAGTAGAAAAAGGTTTTCAAGAAGGCTGGATTAAACCTCTTTTACCATTAATTAAAACAGGATACAAGGTTGCTGTAATCGGCTCCGGTCCATCTGGACTTGCTGCAGCACAAATACTTGCAAGGGCAGGTCATAATGTAACCGTATTTGAAAGAGCAGAAGAAATAGGTGGTATTTTAGCAATCGGCATTCCGGATTATAAGCTTGAAAAGTATGTTATCAAGAGAAGAATTGACCAATTAAAAGATGAAGGCATCAAGTTTAAAACCAATACAAATGTTGGTGAAGATATCTCGGTTCATGAAGTAAGGGAGAAATTCGACGCGATTTGCTTAGCAGGAGGGTCTACGGTTCCAAGAGACTTAGATGTTAAAGGGAGAATGTTAAAAGGTATTCATTTTGCTATGGATTACTTATCTCAGCAAAACTTTATTAATAAAGGAAAAGAAATTAACGAAGAGCGCATTGATGCAAAAGGTAAAAATGTTGTGATTATTGGTGGTGGAGACACCGGTGCAGACTGTTTAGGTGTTGCTATTCGTCAAGGAGCAAAAAATATATATCAGTTGGAAATGATGCCAAAGCCTCCAACCAAAAGGACTGAAAAAATGCCTTGGCCCTCATGGCCAATGATTTTAAGAACCAATACTGCTCATGAAGAGGGCGGCGAAAGGGATTGGAGTATTGGAACAAAATATTTTTCCGGAGAAAACGGGCAGGTCAAAAAAGTTCATTGTGTTAAGCTGGAATGGACTGAGGATGAAAAAGGCAGACGCTCTATGAAAGAAATAGAAGGCAGTGAGTTTGAACTGGACGCGGATATTGTATTGTTTGCCATGGGGTTTTTGCATCCTGAGCAGCATCAAATGATCAAAAGATTTGACATTGAATTGGATGGGCGCGGGAATGTTAAGACCAACCAAAAATATATGACAAATATTGAAGGCGTATTTGCGGCAGGAGACATGAGAACCGGGCAGTCTTTGGTATGTAAAGCTATTTCAGATGGAAGACATGCAGCAGAAGCTATAGATAACTATTTAAAACATAAGTAATTATAAAAATGATATTAAAAAGGCAAATCTACTATTTTAGTGATTTGCCTTTATGCTATGCCCTAAAGCTTTTAACAACATCCATAAATTCTTTGACCCGTTTTTTATCAACGTGATTTTCGAATTTTCCATCATATTTAAAAGTTGTACCGACTACGCACCCATCTGCAATGGTTAATTGTTCTTGTACGTTATTTTTATTGGCACCTGTGTTTGCAAAAACAACAGTATCCGGTACGGTGTCCTTTACAATTTTTAATGTAGTAGAATCGGCTTGAGCTCCGGCTATAATTCCAGAAACGCATAGTGCATCAGGCCTGTTGTTAAAGACAGTGGACTTTGCAATGCTGGCAACGTCTCTATCAGCCATGTATTGTGCAGCTTCAGGGACAATATTAAATAGCAGTTTTACGTCGGAAGCGCCAATATGGTGCTGATGTCGAACCGTTTCTCCTACATTTGTATTCCATAGCCCAAAGTCACTGGCATAAACGCCGGTAAATATTTCTCTAACAAATTTAGCGTCTGTTGCTACGGCTAAGTCTAAACTTTTCTTAGCATCCCAAAGAACATTAACGCCATAAGGGATTCCGATATTGGGTTGAAGCTCTCCTATGATTCTTGCCATTGCTGCAACCGTTTCGGTGTTAACATCCGTTAAGTAAGGAAGGCTGAATTCGTTTGAAAACATAACAGCATCTACGCCGCCTTCTTGTAAGCTTTCTAAATCGGTTTTTGCCATTTCAATGACATATTTCATACCTTTCTGGGAATCATAATTGGGATCACCAGGTAATGGCAAAAAATGACACATTGCTATAATTGCTTTTTCTGTGCCGATAACATCTTGTAACCAACTCATTGATTCACGTCCTTTCAAAAATCTGATTATAATAATTCCTTAGTGCTGTTGTACAATCTATAATATTTTTCTTGATAAGATTTATAGATTTTATTGTGGTTTGGATTAGGTTGTATTTGACTATCATACTGTACCCATTGACTGATATCTTTGTAAGAGTGGTATAGACCTATACCCATTGCAGCCAAATATGCATCCCCATAAGCTGCACCAATTGTTGTCTTTGGTACGTATTGTTCAAATCCTCCAATATCACTTACAATTTGCAGCCATTCTTTATTTTTTGTCCCTCCTCCAACGGCTACCGTTTTATTTGGGTAGGCATTCATCTCATTGAAAACATCAAAATGCTGAGATATACCATAGCCAACACTCTCTAAAATGGCTTTATATATATGCTCCCTAGAATGGGTTAAATCAAGCCCGAAAATAATGCCTTTGGCATCAGGGTTGTTAATAGGTGTTCTTTCACCGCTGAAATAAGGCAGTACGACCAATCCTTTTGAGCCTGGAGGTATATCCTTAATATTTTCTGCTAAGACTTTAAAAGCGCTTTGGCCGGTAGTTTTTTCTTTTGCAATGAGTTCTTTAGCAAAGTTTTCTTTGAACCATACGGTTAAAGCACCTGTAGTAGCCATACCGCCCATCACCGCATAGGTGTTAGGGAAAAGGAAAGGGGCTGCCCATAAGCGAGCATCTTTTTTAGGAGCGGCCGTAACATTAATTAAAAACATGGTTGTGCCGTACATTAACATCAAATTCCCCGGTTCTGTTACGCCTGCGCTGATGGCTTCGGCAGCAGCATCAATAGTACCGCAAATAACAGGTGTTCCTATAGCTAATTCTGTCTCACTATGGGCTTCTTTTGAAATGGTGCCTGCTACTTCAGATGACCACATAATTTTAGGTAATCGATTGACTTCTACAATGCCTTGGCACAATGAATGGTTCCATTGATTGGCATCAAAATCATATAAAGGTGTGAAAGTAGAAGCGCTGTAATGATCAATAACGTACCGGCAGGTAAGTTTTGCAACCAAATAAGTTGTACCTGTAACAAATTTATGAGCTTCTTTGTATATGTGGGGCTTGTTTTTTTTAAGCCATAAAATTTTAGGGCCCACTGCCTGAGTTGAAAGTGGATTGGCACATTTTGAAAACACATTTTCTGTGCCAATACTATTTTCCAATTCACATATTTCTTCTTTTGAGCGTGTGTCTATACCATATAAAATGGCGTTATGTAAAGGATTGCAGTTTTGATCTACAGCTAACAAATCGGGTCCAATAGCACTGCATCCTACAGCTGCTATTTGATTTGGATCTAAGTTGGATTGTTGGATTAAATCTTTAGAGATAGAACATAAGTCACCCCACCAGGTTTTTTCAGCATCATGTTCTGCCCAACCTGATTTTGGAATAATAAGGTCATGTTCTTTTGTGCTTTCAGCTGCAATATGACCATGTGCATCTACAAGTACACCTTTTGATGAGTAGGTACCAATATCTATGCCCATTAAATATTTAGACATCCTTTAATCATTCCCATCTTTTTAAATTTATAGATGAATTGATCTGATTAATAAATTGTGATAACAAATTACAAAGAGAAGCTATGTCCTCTAAATCACATACTTCCACCGGAGAATGTGTGTATCTTGCAGCAAAAGCCAAATCTATACTTGGAATACTTCCTAATTCAAGCTGAACGTAAGACAAATCGGTTAATATTCCCGTTAGTGCACTTTTTTGAATGTTTATACCGGCTTGCTTTGCTGTATCGGTAATGTGTTTTACAAGCTTGGGATGAGGAATAGTGCCGTTTAATGTGCCCCTGCCATGAAAAGAGTACATGGATATAATAGGACCGCGCCCAAGCCGGATATCCGATCGATCTTTTGTGTCAGGTGTGTCACCGGAAGGACACACATCAATACATATTGCAAGATCAGGTGAAATTTTTCTTGCTGCGATCATAGCCCCTCGTAAATTGTATTCTTCTAAAACAGTGCCTACCAGATAGACAGTTGCATCAGTCTGGTTGTTTTTTAAAGCTTTTGCTATGCTTAGTAGACAGGCACATCCGCCTCGGTTGTCGATAGATGTTCCTGCTACTTTGTTGTTAGCAAGCTTTTGGAAACTGGGTTCATAGATAATGGGACACCCCACGTCAATACCCAGGCTTTGGACTTCTTCTTTACTATTTGCACCCAAGTCAATGTAGAGGTCAAGGTAAGGGATTACTTGGGTTTTCTCGTTGGGTGGTGTGATATGATGGGATTTGTTTCCGATAACACCTGGTATATATTCATCATCTTCTGTTTTTACTTGAACTTTTAGGCCTGGCAGTACCTTTTCAGGAACACCTCCAAGGCGTTCGAATTGAATAAAACCATTATCATCAATTTTTCTGACTACCAATCCCAATTGATCCATATGTGCAAAAATCATGACTTTAGGACTGTTTTTTTCTCTTCCATCGATTCTAGCAATGACGTTGCCTATTGGGTCTATTTCAACAGAGTTCGTAAATGGCTGTATCTCTTTAGTTAAATAATCCGCCATCTTATTTTCGTAACCGGATAATGCCGGAATTAGGGTCATATCTTGAATCCATTGCTCCAGTTCCTTCATTTTCACTCCTCCTGTTTGTTAGTATCGGCGATTATGATTTCTACACCGTATTCATTTAGTGCACCCATGTACTGCTCAGAAATCTTTTCAGTGACAATCGTTTTGATATCACTAATCTGACATAGATGACAGAATACACGTTTACCGAATTTTTCGCTGTCTGTAACCAATATGGATTGTTGTGCCGAGTCCATCATCGCTTTTTTGATTTCAATTTCTTCTATTGAACGATTAGAAAGTCCTGATTCTATGTCTAAGGCATCACATCCAAGGAAAGTTTTATTGACCTTTAAGCTTCTGATGAATTTTTCACAACGATTACCTACCAAAGTATAGGTATCGGTATTTAATAGACTACCTCCGGTGACGATGAGGTTGATGTTCTTTTTGTGTGCCAATTCATTAGCAATTTTTATATCATGGGTAATGACTGTAATATTGCTTTGGGTAATGTTTTTAGCAACTTCCAGCGTTGTTGTACCGGCATCCAGTAAGATGATATCATTGTCATTAATGAGGGTGGCGGCCTTCTTTCCGATGATTCTTTTAGCCGAAACATTGAGATTTTCTTTTGCTTCTGTGGGGATTTCATAAGAAAATCTATTTTCGATTGATACTGCACCTCCATGGGTTTTTACAATAAGACCTTTTTGAGCCAGATCTTCTAAATCCCTTCGTATGGTTACTTTTGAAACATTGAATATTTCACTTAACTCAATGACGTGAACCTTCTTGTGTTCGTTAATATAATCCAGTATTTTTTCAGCTCTTTCAATTTGAAACATTTTTTTCCTCCAATATTTATGTGTTTTTTCTTTCATCAAAATAATTTAGAATCATGACGGATATCAGCAAAACGCCCCATGCCAGCTCTTTGAGGTATACGTTGATTCTTAGCATGTTTAATCCACTGGATAAAAACTGAACAGAGAGCAGGCCCAATAGTATGCCTACAAACTTGCCTTCGCCTCCATCTGGATTGACGCCGCCTAATATAGCAATTAAGATAGCTTGCAAAACATAGGATGTACCAAAGTCTGCTTTTGCCGAATTGGTTTTAGCGATGATAATAATGCCTGCTATAGCGGCCAAGATTCCACTGAATAAATAAGTGTAAAAAATGATTTTATCTTTTTTTAAGCCTGCATACTCTGCTGCTTTTACATTGGTTCCTACTAAGAAAAGCTTAGTGCCAAATGGCATGTACTTAAATATATATACAACTATTGCCAACACAACGAGAAAAATAATGAGGGGTACAGCTGTATTGCCGATAGTACCATTTCCTATAAATAAAAATTGTTTTGGAAAACCATATATGGCAGTACCCTTTGTAATGACAATAGAGATACCTGTATATAGGCTCATTGTACCTAATGTAGCTAATATTGGGGGAACATTTAATTTAGCTACTAGTATTCCGTTGACTAATCCGCATAATCCGCCGACTATTACAGCACAGATAATGGCTATGAATATATATAAGTAAAGTGTTGACACACTTGGTTCTTCTGGCATTAAGGTGGTTAATATTAACGCTGCGGTGATGGCAGATAAATTTGCAGTACCTACAACCGATAAATCTATACCGCCTGAAATCATAGCTAAAGAAATAGCGAGTACTAAAAGTCCTAATTCAGGAATTTGAAATGATATGGACTTATAATTTTTTATGGATAAGAAAATATCCGGATTCATTATTGAAAAAAGCGTGAAGATTGCTAAAGTGATCAATAATAATCTAAATATTTTTTTGTTTTCCAATATGTTTTTTTTCATACTATTTAATGCACTATTCATTTATTGTATCCTCCAGCTCAATTTCTTTTAAACTTTTTTCTTCTTATTTTGATACGCTTGTAAGGAAATAGCACCAATAATAATGAGGCCTGTTACAACCTTTTGCCAATAAGATGATACGTGGAGTAAGATTAAACTGCTGTTAATGGTAACGATGGTCAGTACACCTAATATAGTGCCTAAAACACTGCCCTTACCACCGGTTATGCTTGCACCACCTAAAACAACGGCTGCAATCACATTTAATTCATCACCCACTAAATCAAAAGGGCTTGCCATTCTTACAAGTGAGGAGTGTATAATACCGTTAATGCCGGCTAACAGACCCGCAGTGCAATAAACAAAGACGTGTACTTTTTTTATATGAATACCAATTCTTTCTGCTGAGATATAATCTCCTCCCATAGCATAGATGCTTCTGCCCATGGTAGTATATTTTAATATTAAGTGAATCGTAACAGCTAAAATAATTAATAGGATAACAGAAATATGTAAACCGTATGTAACACCTTGGGGATCAACATACTCTATGATGTTCATTTTGGAGAAATCTATTAAACTACCGGGGATATCGATAATATGGTCAGAACCTACAAATGAAAGCAAGATACCTCTGAAAACATTGGCTGTACCTAGAGTGATGATGAAAGCCGACAGTTTGAATCTATGGATAAGCCATGCATTGAATAGCCCTAATAATGCACCGATGATTGCTGCAGTTAGAAAGAGCAGTAGAATATTAGTGTTGGGATTGACGGCAATATACAGCTTGACGACGGAATACATTGCAAAAGCTGAAATCGCCATAAAAGAAACATCTATCCCCCCTGATATAAGTACGAGAAGTACACCAAGTGACAATATGCCCATTTCAATACTATTTTTGGTGATATCAAATACATTGCCCAATGAAAAAAAAGTAGGGTTAATCATTCCGAATACGATAGATAGAATTAATAAGATGAAGAATAATATTGCTTCATTGTTTTTTAAAAGCCTTTTAACCATCGCTAATTCTCCCATTTAAAATATTTAACCTAGATTTTTGTAGTTTATCGTGAATAATCTGGGTTATTTTATCAATGAATTTCAATTAAGTCTTTTTCAATAACATTTTCATCAATGTCTTTGCATTGATATTCGTTGATAAACTTACCTTTTTGCATGATGATGACTCTATTACAAATATTCATCAGTTCAGGAACATCATCCGATATAACGATGACGCCTATTTTTTCTTTTGCTAAAGCTTTAATGGTCTTATGTATCTCGTCTTTTGATCCGATATCAACACCTACTGTTGGACAATTTAGTATTAAGATCTGAGGCTTTGTTGCCAGCCATCTGCCGATGACAACTCTTTGCTGGTTACCCCCGGATAAACTTCTCACGGGTAATTCAGCAGAAGTAGTCTTGATGTTCAACTTTTTAATGCTGTCACCTACTACATTTTTGATCTTTGTTTTGCTTAATTTATGATACTTATTGGTGAGAGACTCTATGATAGTGGTGATGATATTATTACTGATACTTCTTTCTAAAAATAACCCTTCTGTTAGACGGTCTTCCGGTACGTATGCAATTTTGTTGTCCAGCGCATCTTGGGTATCTTTGATATGAACTTCTTTGCCATCTAAATTAATGGTGCCTGAATCGTAAGGGAATAATCCGAATAATGCTTTGGCAAGTTCTGTTCTGCCGCAGCCTAACAATCCGGTTATTCCGAGTATTTCGCCAGAATATAGGTGGAAATTTATGTCTTCGAAAAAGGTTGGTTTGGTTAGTCCTTTTACCTGCATTAGAAGTCTGGAGTTTTCAGATTTAGTATATGGATAGCCTTCTCTAACGATATTTTTTCCTGTCATATAATAGACCACGTTATCGTGATTGTACTGGCTGACATCACCTTCTGAAACTAAGTTGCCATTTCGAAGAATATATATTTTATCTGAGAGAGCAAAGACTTCATCCAGCTTATGGCTCACAAATAAAATAGAAATGCCGTTTTGTTTAAGATTATCGATGACTTTAAATAAAGATTGGATTTCTTTATTGGTTAATGCTGTAGTTGGTTCATCCATTATAATGAGTTTTGCGTTTTGCATAATAGCACGGCAAATCGCAACCAGCTGTTTTTCTGCTACCGGTAAATTTTCTACTTTTTCATCTAAATCAATGTCAATGTTTAACCGCTGCATGGTTTCTTTTGCCATTGCTTTAGATTCCTTCCAATTAAAAAGGCGTTTTCCTGTGGTGAGTTGATTGTTGAATACGATGTTTTCTGCAACTGTCATATTTGGAAAAAGTGAAAAATCTTGAAAGATGATTTGGATACCTTCTTCCATTGCTTTAATAGGAGACATCTTACTCATAAGATTACCGTTTATATAAAGTTGTCCTTTGTCTTGTTTGTAAACGCCGGCAATGATTTTAATCATAGTGGATTTTCCAGAACCATTTTCACCAACCAAACAACAGGTTTTTCCATATTCAATATTAAAATTAATGTCGTTAAGGGCTTGTGCGCCATAAAATGACTTGCTTATTCCTTTTAATTCAACAATGCTATCAGGCATTTGCAGATCCTACTTTCTATGAAAAAATTGGTTAATTTCTCGTTATTAATTATAAATCCCTTTTTAGAAAAAGTAAATAGAAAAATTTACTTTTTGTTTCTTTTGTTTTCTTTTCACGCAAATAATCAAAAAAAATCGTATAAATCCGCATTTATCTACAAAAAGGAAACTAAAAGAACGTATTGACAAATAATCGAAAATAAAATAAAATGATTTAAATACATATCCTATGGGAGGAAGTTAACGAACAATGGTATTAAATTAAAAGGAGAGGTGAGTTATGAAAAAACTATTATCATTATTACTAATCTTTGTATTAGTTATAGGTGGTTTAGTTGCATGCGGAGGAGGAGAAGAGCCTGCTGTTGAGGATGGCACTGAAGGCAGCGAAGCAGATGTGTTAACAATGGCAAATGTACCAAAGCTTGTAGGTATCCAGTGGTTTAACAGAATGGAAGAAGGCCTAAAAAGGTATAGTGAAGATACCGGAAACGAAGTATTCCAAACCGGCCCGACAAAAGCAGATGCAGCGTTGCAAGTTCAATCTATTGAAGATGTTATTGCACAAGGTGTAGATGTCTTAACTGTAGTACCATATTCTCCAGAAGCTTTAGAACCGGTGTTAGCAAGAGCTCGAGAGGAAGGTATTGTAGTTATCAGTCATGAAGCTTCAAATCAAGAAAATGTAGATTACGATGTAGAAGCGTTTAATAATACAGAATATGGTGCACACTTGATGGATCATTTGGCAGGTTTTATGGAAGAAGAAGGTGAGTATGTTATTTTCGTTGGAGGACTAACGGCTAAAACTCACATGGAATGGGCGGATGGCGCAAAGACGCGCCAATTAGAGAAGTATCCAAATATGATTTTGGTTACAGAGTATATAGAATCCAATGAAGACCAACAAACTGCTCAAGAAAAGATGAGAGAAATATTAAAAACATATCCAAATATAAAAGGTGTAATAGGTAGTGCGGCAACGGATGTAGCAGGTGCAGCTTTGGCAATAGAAGAAGCTAATAAGGTAGAGCAAATTTCAGTTGTAGGTACAAGTTTGGTATCGATTTCTCAAAAGTATTTAGAAAATGGCTCTATAAATCTTATCAGTTTCTGGGACCCTGCAGATGCAGGCTATGCAATGATGAGTGTTGCTGAAAAAGTAGCCAATGGCGAAAAAATCAGTACAGGAGACGATCTTGGTGTTACGGGATATGACAGCGTAGTTGTAGATGGCAAAGTAATCTATGGAAAAGCTTGGATTGATGTCACAACTGAGAATATGGGCGATTATGATTTCTAATTTTTCTCCCTTATGATGAATAAGGATTGATTGCGAACAATCAATCCTTATTTTTTTAGCGATTTTTGAATATTAATATAGAAAAATTATAGGTAAAATGATAGTATGATAATTGTTTCAGAAAGGATTGATGAAAAATGAGTATTCAAAAGGAAGCTTTAGACTTACATGAGAAATGGAAAGGGAAAATTGAAGTAAAAAATAGAGTGTCGGTGGACAACAAGTATGACATGTCAACGGCGTATACACCAGGTGTTGCAGAACCCTGCAGAGTTATACATAAAAATAAAGAAGATGTATATAAATACACCTCAAAAGGAAATATGGTTGCTGTTGTTACAGATGGCAGTGCGGTTTTAGGATTAGGAGATATTGGACCTGAAGCATCTTTGCCGGTTATGGAAGGAAAAGCTGTTTTATTTAAAGCTTTTGCCGATGTAGATGCATTCCCTATTTGTATACCTTCAAAGGACGTGGATACCATTGTACAAACGGTCAAAATGATTGAGCCTGGATTTGGCGGTATTAATCTTGAGGATATCGCATCTCCAAGATGTGTTGAGATTGAGAGAAGATTGAAAGAAGAATTAGATATTCCTGTCTTTCATGACGACCAACATGGAACGGCTGTAGTGGTAACAGCAGGACTTATCAACGCATTGAAAATTGTTAATAAAAAATTTGAAAATATTAAAGTGGTTATGAGCGGTGCGGGTGCAGCAGGAAATTCAATTACTAAAATGCTCATCAGTATGGGTGTTAAAGATATGGTGGTATGCAGCAGTAAGGGCATATTAAATAAAGATGAACAATACAGCAATATGGTGCATCAAGAGATTGCAGATATGACCAACCATAAAAACATTAAAGGCAGTCTTGCAGATGCAATGAAAGGTGCAGATGTATTTATTGGTGTATCGGCAAAAGACATTGTCGGTAAAGATATGGTAGCTTCCATGAACGAAGATGCGGTTGTGCTCCCCATGGCAAATCCTGATCCTGAGATTCTTCCCGACCTTGCAAAAGAAGCAGGTGCAAGAGTAATCGGAACCGGAAGATCAGATTTTGCTAATCAAATTAATAATGTATTGGCTTTTCCAGGTATTTTTAGAGGTGCCTTAGATGCTAGAGCCAGTGACATAAATGAAGAAATGAAAAATGCCGCAGCTTATGCAATCGCTTCATTAATCAATGAAGAAGAGCTGAATGAAGAATATATCATTGTGCCTGCTTTCGACCCAAGAGTAGGAGATGCAGTAGCTAAAGCTGTATATGATGCGGCGGTTCAAACAGGAGTGGCACGTCTAAAATAATGGCTTTATCAGAGGTTGAACTTTTAGGGATAAACGAATAAGACCATTAAATATGGCTGCAGCTTTCTGGGGACTTGCGTGCCGCAGCCATATACAGGCAAAATAATGATAAAGAATAATGCTTACTTATTTATTCCGATACTGATGCATCAAATACAATGTTACCATCTACAATAGTCATAGAAGGAGATTGATTCTGAAATTCTTCAATATCTATTTCAAAAAGATTATTCTCAAAAACAACCAGATCGGCTAGTTTACCTTCTTCAATACTGCCAAGATTATTTTCTTCAAAGTAAGCCCACGCTCCGTTAATGGTAGAGGCTTCAATAGCTTCTTCCAAGGAAACTCTTTCTGATGCCGGAGGGAGAGAACCTATTACATAGTCTTCAAGAGGAACATTGACATCCGTTGTTCTTGTAAGGTCCATACCTTCAAACCAGGCATCAAATATATTTTGAGGTAAGGTTCTTGTCAAAGAGCTGTAGAATACCCACATATAATCAGGTTCTGTTACAAAGAAATCTGAGTGAACGGTTACATTAACACCGGCATCGAATAAGCTTTTCATAGGATACATATTATGCGCTCTTTCTTCACCAAGGTAAGGAAGATATAAGTCATAGTAATAATCATCTGCCACCATCCAATAAGGAGCGGTAACAGCAGTCATACCTAAATCAGCCATTCTTTGAACATCTTCAGGTTGAATACATTGAACATGGGCAAATGTGTGACGAGAATCTCTTTCACCATTGGTATCTCTTACATATTCAAGTGCATCCAGCGCATATTTTGCTGCAGCATCTCCGATCTGGTGCATGTGAATTTGGAATCCTGCTTCATCTATCTTTTGATAGGCATGTTTCATAACTTCGTCATCCCAAACTTTGATGCCATACCAATCATCATCTCTATGGGAATAGGGTTCAAGCATATATCCTGTTTCTTCTTCTATAACTTGATCACCGAAGAATTTAAAAGTATTCATTTGGAAAAATGGTGTTGTATAGTTTTTTGAAAGCTGCATACCTTTTTCAATATATGCATCCATTTCATCTCCCATTTTAGGATCTAAAAGCCAGCCGCCTTTATACCTTATGGTTAAGAGTCCTTCTTCTGCTAATTCTTGATAAGCTTCATACTGGTTAGGATTATCAAGGTCTACCCATGCATCAAACGCATGTGTAACGCCTATACTGTTAAACCATTCTTGTAACCACAAAAGAGATTCTTTATATTGCTCTTTTGAATATTCTTGTTTCAGTCCGTAGACTAATCCCATAGCAGATTCTTGAAGAAGCCCGGAAGGTTCTCCTGTAGCAGGGTCTTTTTTTATGACGCCGCCTTCCGGATCGGGTGTATCTTTAGTAATGCCTGCAAGTTCCAAAGCTTTGGAATTTGCCCATGTAGAATGGCCATCTACTGAAGTGATAATAATTGGTCTTTCTGAATCAATTTCATCTAACCATTCTTTTCTTGGACCTACTTCATCAAATTCAGAACGCATATAACCCGCACCTTGAATGACTTCCAGATGAGGATTTTCTTCTGCAAAAGTTTTTATCTTTTCAAGATATTCTTCTGCAGAAAATACATCGTATAAACTTACTTCGTACAAGTAGATCACTGCGCTCATTACGGGATGCATATGAGAATCAACAAATCCCGGTAAAACAAGTCCACCATTTAAATCAATGACATTGGTATCTTGCCCTATATAAGCCTCGGCGCCTGTTTGATTACCAACATAAATGATTTTGTTGTTTTGTACAGCAACGGCTTCTGCTACTGTTTTTTCAGCATTAACCGTGTAGATAACACCGTTAGTCAGAACCAAATCGGCAACTTCAGCAGTTACTTGTTCTTCTTGAGAACCACAACCCATAACAAGTCCAAGCAAAAGAATTAAAATCAAAGCAATACCCATAAATTTTTTCAAAATCTCTCCTCCTTTGAAGCCCAAACACAGAATCTCTGATTCTGATGTAGGTCTCATACAGGAACTCTCTAATCTCTGATTAGCTAAGAGTTCTTCAG
>JAKSCF010000018.1 GCA_022360735.1 Clostridia bacterium | reverse complement strand
TAGGCTCCGGATCATCTAAACAGGGGTTGGGATCAGATGCAATATCTATACAGCATATCATACAAACTATCGGATGGTCTTGATTTGAGTTGCAAAGATATTAAATCGCTTTACATTCTAATTTCTTTTCAAAACCTTATATTTTCAGTATAATACTTCTATATAAAGAGATGCAAATAAAAAGACGAGGTGATCTTGAATTTTTCAGGATCACCGCGCCTATGGCTTGGCAGTATCATAATGCTAAGCCTGCTTGTTCGTCCCTCATGGGTTTGATGAATCTTAATTATATCCCTCAGCTGCTGCTCTTGATGGATTTAAAATTTTATCAACCTCATCATCGGTTAAGTCATATTGATAGAAATCTTGATAATATATTTTGATTTCTTCTTTGATATCGTAATCATTAAAAATTTCAGGATAATTCTTTTGAGCTAACCACTTTAACATCAACGGAGAGTCACCACAAGGCGGGAACCATCTGTATATGCCCAACGGTATTTTATACACCTGCTTATTTTTAACAGCCTTTAAATTGCTCCAATCCTGCCCATCAATGGTGTTGTTATATAGATCTTCCGGTTGTACATCTGTAAAGTTAGATATGTAAATGATCTCCGGGTCCCATACATATATTTGTTCCATGTTAACCGGCTTTTTGATGTCAATATCGTTTTCCGCTACATCAACAGCACCTGTCGCTTTCAGCCAATGATTGCCGAAGAATCCTTTTCCGGATACAACAACATTTTTCTCAGCCATTGTAAAAATCATTAAGCCCTGTATTTTATCTTCTTCTTTTAAATCCACTAACTTTTCATCAATGTCCTTTTGAACTTGACGACCATAGTCTATGACTTTTGCTGCTTTTTCTTCTTGATTGGTAATTTGTCCTAATAGTTCTAACCATGAATTTAATGTTTCTACAGAATCCCCTTGGGCGATGGACATGGTTTTTATACCAACAGCATTTATTCCTGTTCCTTCAATGGTTTCTAAATTACCGCCACCTGAGTCACCATACATAAATACAAGATCAGGATCTAGGCTGATTAACTCTTCCACATTTAGCTCATCTCCACTAATAAAACCTGTAGAAGCATCCAAAATTGAAGGGGCTAACTTTTTGAGAATTGAGTTTTTTGCTGCACTTTTAGATGCAGGATGTATCCCTACAATCTCATCTGTAGAACCTGTTGCTAAATACCATACAGCTGGGAAAGGTAGTATTCTTCCGGTTACTATTTTTTCTATCTTCTCAGGAATTTCAACTTGCCGTCCATTTTGATCCGTTATCACCTTGGGTGCATTTTCTTCTGCTCCTGCTTCAACAGGTGTTTCTTCCCCAGTTTGAACCTCACCTGTATCTTGTGCACACCCTGCTGCTGCTAAGCACAGCACCATCACTAAAAATAAAGTCAATATTTTTTTTAGCATACCGCCACCTCTTTCATATGTTTTTCTATAATTTCAAGTCCTTTTTCTCCGGTGTAAAGTATCTCATGATCCCAATAAATTCTACTGGATACTGCCAAATGTGGTATTTCAATATATTTATCTTCATTTTCCCGGCTTATCAACCTTTTAAACAAAGGATCGCCTATGTATTGTTGGTAATTTTCCTTTTCCAGCAGTGCTTGTAAAGCCTTTTCCGAATCTAAAAATTCATCTTTTTCTTCCATCAGACTTTTTTCCATTTGGAAAAAAGAAACCACTTTGACATTTTGAATACCATACTCCAGCTTTATGGCATTTCGATATGAATTTGCCCATACCTGCTCACCGATGATTAATATATCCTGTATATTGGTGACTTTACATTTTGGATGGCTTACCACATCCGGTTCGGCATCAAGGATGTCACCGGCTAATTGATCGGATAACCGCCTCCCAATGGGCACACCCACCCTATACGGCATGTCAAATTCATCTTTCATATATTTTGCAGCTTCTAATCCTGATATTGAAACCACCAGATTCATGCTCCCTTGCAGAGAATTTTTTATTTCATCTAAAGTCGTACCCATGCTCCAACAAGCATTAATGCTGATCCCCCTTTTTTCTAAAGCCTTTATGATGTGATCAATCTGCATTTTATTCCAGTAATCCAAGGGCGTGGCTCCGATGATATTCACACTGTTGGATATTCGTACATCGGTTTTATTAAGCATTTTTTTTGCCATGGTTAGAAAAGCTTGTGAAGCGCCTTTTTCGTAAGTGGCTGTTCCTGTCGTATCAAAATGATAAACCGGTACATTGTATTTTTCAGATATTTTTCTGGCTGCCGATTGTTGGTCTATCCCAATTACAGCCGGCACCGGTGTAGAAGATATAACAACAAAGTCTTCCTTATCATTGTTTAAACGGTCTACTATATAAGCATCGTCTCCCATAATGGCGTTAATCTCTCTAATGCCTGTGCTGAATAAACTCTTATTGCTATTAAAAAATCTTGGCTCATCATACCCTGTTACATTACCGGTACAGCCATCTGCACCATTAATTAAAGTAGCACCTCCCAGTTCAAAAAAAACAGAACTGACGCCTGAATAGTCAGGTGCAAAGGGTGGTAATATGCTATATAACGTCTTCATCAGCGCCTCCTTAAATAACCATTCCCGAATGATACATTTCCATCCTAAAATCTTGCTGCTTCTCAATGGTTTCAGCCATTCTGGCATATAAGGTTTCTGTTCCTTTGAAGCCATAGAGCTGTTCGTCAACCGCTAAGGGTACTGTTTTAGAGCCGGAGCAAAAGTAACCTGCATCAAAACCAATAGCTAAATCAACACGTATGTCTTCTAACAAGAATTTTGACATGGACGGATTGGTTGTCGAGTAAACTTTTATATAGCCGGCGTTTTCTTCTAACCACTGTACATGCTTAACATCAGACGGCAGCAATTGGTCTGCAAAAACAAAGGGTACACGAAAACCTCTTTCAACAAATTCTCTTGCGGCTTCAAAGGGACATACATTTGCTGTTGCACCTACTGCTATAGACGCGCCCTTTAGTTTGCGTAAATAACCTCTAACAACCTCTTCGCATCTTGCTTTATGGGCCCCATAATTTAAGTGAATGTTTAAGTGCTTTTCCATTAGCTTGTAATTTTCTTCAATACCTTCTATTCTGTAAGACACAGGTAATTCAATAAATGGAATACCCAGTTTTTTTTCCATTTCTAATGCAGCAATTATTCCACCGGGCTTGATTAAAAAATTATATTTTGACTGACTCATCTTTTGAAACGCTTCATAAGTTTTACAATCCTTTATATGCAGCAGTTGATCCATACCAGCCTGCCTAAAAAGGTCATGTATCTCACTGTCATTTGAAATATTTGCAAAACTCCCTATAATATTGATGGTATTTTCTTTTTTTGGGGATGGCTTTAGATAATCATAAATGGTTTTCTGGATCAATAACTCCGGAGGCCTCTTACTCTCCTTTCTGATAGGGTTCATTTTTCCAATTTGTACATCCAATTGATATTTACTTCGTAACTGCTCTGCCATTCCCAAATAATCTGACCCAAGCAAATCGTCAGTACAAGTTGAACATAGAACCATTGCTTTGGGTTTTTTACTCAGTTTGGTCAATATTTCATCTACAGCAGCATCTATTCTATGCATGTGTCCTCCGGTGACAATATCTACCTCTGACATGTATAAATAATACAGCTGCTTATCGTACTCATGCATAATAGAAGCGATGGCACCATGCCGTCCGCATCCCTGAGGAATAACGAATAAAACAATTGCCTCCGGTACTAGGCACGCAACCCGCACTACGCCGAATCCCCCAACACTTGGTGCGCAGTAATGCAATATATTCTTGGGGAAGATTTGATTATTTCTTTTTTTAACTTCTTCTCTTAGTGCTGTTATAGGAATACCCTTTATTTCTTGATTCATTTAGCGCCACTTCCTTCAACAATTGATTTTGCTAAGTCCATAAAGACTTGAGAGATGGGTAAGTCCATATCCCCTTGGATAACGGTCTTATTCTCATCTTCATATCTTTGTATTGCTTGATCTCTTGGAATGGTGCATATGATTTCACTATCCATCTGTTTCACATACTCAGATACAATTCTATCTTCATTCTCAATATTTCGTTTATTTAATATAACCCCTCTTAGAGTACCGTAGCCTCTGTCACTAAAATTATCCATAGCCATTTTAATATTACCGGCTGCCAGTAATGCCATTTTTTCGCCTGAGGTTACAATAACAATTTCATCTGCATAACCTTCTCGGATGGGCATAGCAAACCCGCCGCAGACTACATCCCCCAGCACATCGTAAAATACGAAATCGGGTTTATATTTTTCATAAGCCTCTAAATTTTCTAATGTCTCAAAAGCCAGGATAATACCTCTGCCGGCACATCCGATGCCCGGAGTAGGTCCACCGGCTTCCACGCATAAAATGCCGTTATATCCTTCAACTATTATGTCTTCAAGATTCTCACATTCTCCATTTTCTTTTATGTACTGGATGACAGGGGTTAAATCCTTTCCATTCCTTAAATTAATGGTAGAATCGGCTTTAGGATCACATCCGATCTGCATGACTTTATACCCAAGATTTGAAACGGCTGCCGCCAAAGCACTTGTAATAGTAGATTTTCCTATGCCGCCTTTACCGTAAACAGCAATTTTTTTCATATTCTCACCTTTCCAGCTAGTTTGCTATTTTTATTGGAAACAATATTGGCGTATCCCTGCCTTCACGTTTGCATTGGATAATTTCAGTACTGACATCAAAATAACGCCGTATGTTTTCTTCGGTAATAACACTATGGGTAGAGCCAAAGACGTGCTTTTTGTTTTTTCCTAATATCAATGTGTCATCGGATATACGCAAAGCATGATTGGGATAATGGGTATTGATGATACAGGTAATCCCGTTTTCTTCTTTCAACTTCTGTAAAATGTCCAAAATAAGCAGTTGATTTTTCATATCCAAATTGGATTCCGGTTCATCCAGTATGAGTATTTTAGGTTGGGATACTAAAGCTCTGGCTATTAGAACCAATTGTAATTCTCCACCGCTGATTGCGCCGCAGGATTGATGGGTAATACTAGATATGCCTATTTCATCTATTACCTGCTGTGCCATTTCTATATCTTCTTTTTTAGGCATAGATACGAACCCTAAATTGGGTGCTCTCCCCATTAAAACCATATCTAAAACACTATAAGGAAAAATAGTATGCTTTGCTTGGGGCACATAACTGATGCATTTCCAAAATTCAGTATTGGACATTTTATCTGTAGGTTTTCCATTGATTAAGGTATGGCCTTTCTGCCATTTGTAAAATTTTAGAATACATTTTAATAATGTGGTTTTGCCTACACCATTAGCCCCTAAAATGGTTAATATACTGCCTTCTTTAACTTCAAAATCAAGATGAGAAAACAATGGTTCATTTTGTATATAACCATAAGTGCCATTGACAATTTTAAGTGTCACTCCATTTACCTCCTGTTTTTCTGAGTAAGTATGCAAAAAACGGTGCCCCAATAATGGCTGTTAATATGGAAAGCGGAATTTCAGCCGCTGTAGCCGTTCTTGCAATATCATCGATTAAAAGCAAGTAAAAACTGCCTAAGCATATTGAAGCCGGAATCAAATATTTATGGTCATTGCCAATCATCATTCTAGCCAAATGTGGAATAACCAAACCAATCCATCCGATGATACCGCACAAGGATACGGAAACAGCAGCAATCACTGTGGTCGCTCCTATGATAATGACCCTGAGATAATTAACATTGATCCCTAAAGATTTTGCTTCATCTTCATTTAAGGACAGTATATTCATTTTCCATCGAATGAGATAAAGAACCAAAATGCTTATGGATATAGCCGGTACCCCCATTAGCAAATCATGCCCTGAAGTTACGGATAAGCTGCCCATTAACCAATATACAATGGTGGGCAGTTTTTCTTCCGGGTCCGCTACGTACTTAATCAAGGATATCAGTGCTTGAAACAGTGCCCCTACAATGGTTCCCGATAAAACAAGCATAAACAGCTGAATACCTGATTTCCTCTTGCTCAGACCATAAGTCAACATCATCCCGATAATTCCAAATACCACTGCCATAAGTTGTATGGTAACCATGCTGCCCCCCAAAAGAATACCTAAAGCTGCTCCTAAACCTGCACCGTAGGAAACCCCAAGTATATGAGGGCTGACCAAAGGGTTGCCAAACATAGCTTGGTTGGCAGCCCCTGCAGCTGATAATCCTCCCCCGACAAACATGGCCAAAATCATTCTGGGTAATCGTATATTTAACACAATCGTCTCTTCAATATCACTCCACGTTCTATGTATTGGAATAATTCTTGAAAAAAGCACCTTATATGCTGTCCCAGGGTGGATAAAATATCTCCCAACGCAAAAGGACACGATGACGGCCACCACTAAAGCAGCCACTAAAGCTGTAAATATTAGAATTCTTTTCTTTCTGTCTTTTTCAGTTTTTTCTAAGGTACTCTCTATATTTTGATTTTTTGCTTTCACTGATTAACTCCTTACCTATTGTTTCGACAGCCCGCCTGTACCGCTTGCCGCATCCTTAACAGGATTGAGAATGTGGTTGACTTCATCTGTCGATATGGCGTAATTATAAAATCTATCATAATAGGTCACGATTTCTGCTTCCATATTAATATCTGAAAAGATCTCCGGATATTGGCTCTTAGCGATCCATTTCATCATCAGCGGAACATCCCCACTAGGTGGATACCAACGGTACACCCCAACGGGTATCTTGTATACTCTTTTATTTTTCACAGCTTCCACTTTGCTCCAGTCCTGTCCTGAAATATTATTTTCATATAAATCTTGAGGCATGGTTTCTGTAAAACTGCTTATAAATAGGACTTCAGGGTTCCAAGCATATATTTGTTCCATGTTAACATTTGCAGTAACATCGATGTCTCTGGCAACGTTATATCCACCTGTTGCCTCAATCCAAAACTGTCCATAATGGCCTTGCCCCGGCACTATGATTTCTTCAGTGCTGTGTTTAAATAAAATTAAAGATTGGACTTTTTCTTCTTCTTTTAAGGCATTGGTTTTATTCCGGATTTCATCCAAAGTCGTTTCTCCATAGGCGATAACATCATTGACCTGAGATTCCTTATCAAATACTGTTCCAAATATTTTCAGCCAGGAGCTTAAAGTTTCCAGAGCATCTCCGCCGCCCTGAGTTTTCACTGCTATTGCCGGTATTCCTGCCTCTTCCCACTGCTCTTGCTGGTTGGTATAAGCCCCCCAGAAGAAAGCAATGTCCGGTTGTAGCTTTAACACCTCTTCAATATTCAGGTCGGTACCTTCTATAAATCCCGTTTCAGCCTTTAGAAGCTCCGGTGTCATTTTCCCCATAATAGAATTAGCAATGGCACTTTTAGCACCCGGATGCATCCCTACTATTTTATCGATTGGCGCCCCGGTTAAAGCATAAATACTCGGTAAAGGCAAAGCTGTCATAACTACTTTTTCCATCTGCTCCGGTAAAATCACTTCCCTACCGTTCTGGTCGACGATATGCTCTTTAGCGATTTGCTTTTCTGCCTCTTCTGAGGGATTGTCTTGTGCCGGTTGACCGCAACCGCCTAGTATTCCTATAAGTGAT
>JAKSCF010000664.1 GCA_022360735.1 Clostridia bacterium | reverse complement strand
GATAAAGGAACCCTAAAGGTTGGCTCAGCAGCAGACATAACTATAATAGATCCCCATAAGCAATGGACTGTCAATAAAAATACATTTAAATCAAAGGGAAAAAACACACCTTTTCACGGCATAAAGCTGACTGGAAAAGCTGAAGGCATATTCGTAAAAGGAAAATATATATTTTGTGAATAAAATAAAACTCAGGGGCCTCCTGAGCTTAAGGTTGTAGACAAATTGAATGCAGTCCCATAAATATTCGTTTTCGCATTAAATTTTCTAGCCAAATTAACACAAGAAACAAATACTTATACGCCTGCATTCAATTGCAAAGAATCTTGTCTTCAGTCAAAATTCAGCGTTTCCTGAGTTTTCAGTTTAACTTTAATAATAATATATTAGCAGATATTGTTAATACAAACGCTTAACAACAAAACATGAACCGTCTGTTAATATTTCAAAGCTATTATTATTTCGTATATATTCATTTATAGCTTGAGCCACACCGGCATATTTTGGGTCATCAATTAAAGCGATTCCCCCTATTTTAAGTTTATAAAGATATTGCTGAAAATCACTCATAACATCCTCGTATGAATGCCCGCCATCGATTAAAATGAATGGAATATTACCTGGAATAATTGGAGCTATTTGTTGTGAAAATGCTGATATAACTATACATTGATCTTGTACTTCATGATTTATAATATTATTCATATAGGAGTTATGATTTCCTGTAATTCTGCCATTTTCTAATCGCTGAAAAGGGTCAATGCTTACTACCTTATTATTTTTGTTCATATGATTCAATAACTTGGCAATAAAAACCGCTGTTAGACCTCGAAAAGTACCAATTTCTAATAGATAATCAGGATCATTAATTTCTGCACTCATAATCGAAGCTGCTAAAAATCGATACATCTTTTCATTCATCATAGATTTATTAATGGATTCAAAATCCTTACATAACTGTGCTATTTCATTTGGTAAACTTTTTTCAATTTCAAGTAAGTTGATGGTTGCCACCTGATAACCTCCTTTTTATTCATAACCTAATTTTTTAAAATATTCAACATTGTGTAGTACCGATTTATTCTTTGGGACATAACTTCTGGCTATTTCATTATATTGAAAAGCTTTTTCATGATCGCCTAGTTTATCATAACAAATACATAATTGTATATTGGGAATCCAGGTCCAGTATGGCTCAATAAAAAAACCCCAACTTTCTTTCGGTTTCTCTAGATTAGTAGCCATTTCATACCAAAATATCGCTTCACTAATTTTGTTTTGCCCGATAAACAGTTTTCCTATCCTGCAGCAAAATTCTGCCCTTGGTAAAGCGTATTCAAAGGATTTAAATGCATACTTAAAAGCGTTGTGAAGTTCACCTATGGAAGCATAGTAGTCTGAAACTCTGCCACAAGCATAGATTTTATTTTCATACCACCCATCAGACCTATTAATGACTTTATTATAGAATACCAAAGCTTCTTCATAGAGCTTATGATCATATAATTCATTAGCATAATAATATAAGTCTCTGACATTAAAATTCTCACCATTTTCAAGTCTATTTTGGAACATTTTTAAAGTTCGATCGGTTCTCTTTTTTAATTTTTTATGAGCAATGCCAATGTCACTGTTAATGATATTACCGCTTACAACTAAAAGATTATGGCAAGCACCTTTCCATTTATAATTATTTTCTCTCTTTACAAGTCTATTTCGTCTAAATGAAAATGTAACATTGCCTTCCTCATCAAATGCTTCGTTATTACGCATGGTTACAGAGTCTACTGAATAATCTAATGTTTCCTTCAATGTTCTAAACTTTTCCCTGTCTTCTTCATACATGACTTCATCTGCATCAATCCAAAAGATATAATCTTTTGTAGCCTTGCTAAAAGAAAAGTTTCGAGCAGCTGAGAAGTCATTGATCCAAGGGAATTCATAGATTTTATCCGTAAACTTTTTTACAATTTCTATAGTTTTATCGGTTGATCCAGTATCCACAATAATAATTTCATCTACTAAATCACTAACCGATGAAAGACACCTCTCTATCACGTCGTCTTCATTTTTAACAATCATACACAAACTAATGCTAACCAAGCTTGATTCCTCATTTCATTTAAATTCCCTATATTACTATATGAGATATTTATTATATTGGTTAATAAAAGAAAGGCAGATAGCACCAAAGATTCTTTATATGCTGACATAAACTAACAAATAATTGTTGTTTTCATATAATAAACAAGGAGGGATGTGATTATGTGAACACAGACACCGGCAGTTTAAATAATATAAGCTGCAAAAAAAAGAAAAAAAATTCAGCATATGGATATGATGATTCTTGTAATATAAATATAGATTGTGGCGGCGCCACAGGCCCGACAGGGCCCACCGGTCCAACCGGCCCAACTGGGCCGACGGGACCAACTGGCGCCACTGGAGCCACCGGACCAACCGGAGCCACTGGTGCGACAGGGCCAACAGGCGCAACCGGGGCAACAGGCCCAACAGGAGCAACCGGCCCAACGGGTCCAACTGGCCCGACAGGACCGACCGGCGCGACAGGTGCCACCGGACCAACAGGCCCGACAGGAGCCACTGGCGCCACCGGAGCGACAGGCCCAACCGGAGCCACAGGAGCAACGGGTGCAATTGGACCAACAGGCGCCACTGGAGCTACAGGTGCAACAGGAGCAACAGGACCAACCGGTCCAACGGGTCCAACAGGAGCAACGGGTCCAACAGGAGCCACTGGACCAACAGGGGCAACAGGTGCAACAGGAGCCACAGGACCGACGGGAGCAACAGGACCAACTGGCCCGACAGGTCCAACTGGACCAACGGGAGCCACAGGCGCAACAGGTGCAACGGGTGCAACAGGACCAACTGGCCCAACAGGAGCAACAGGACCGACTGGAGCAACCGGAGCGACAGGGGCAACGGGTCCAACAGGCCCAACCGGAGCGACAGGACCAACAGGCCCAACGGGAGCGACAGGCCCAACCGGGGCAACAGGCCCGACAGGAGCCACCGGAGCCACGGGTCCAACCGGGGCAACAGGACCGACTGGCCCAACCGGCGCAACGGGAGCCACAGGACCAACAGGACCGACTGGAGCAACGGGGCCAACAGGACCAACAGGAGCGATTGGTCCAACTGGTCCAACAGGAGCCACAGGACCGACTGGCCCAACTGGCGCAACGGGTGCAACCGGAGCCACCGGACCAACGGGTCCAACAGGCGCGACAGGAGCCACTGGTGCAACAGGTCCAACAGGACCAACGGG
>JAKSCF010000299.1 GCA_022360735.1 Clostridia bacterium | reverse complement strand
TTAGTTCTTGATTCTGCTTCATTTCTATATATCCTAAGTCTTTTACAAAGTCTATTAACACCATTGTTTCATTACATGAACCCAATGATATATTGAGAAATCTTTTAAAATCTTTTAAAGATCTTTTCTTTCCATAGCCTTCTGCTATATTCAGCGGCACAGATAGTGCTGCTCTTCTTAATTGACTCCCAATTTCATATGTTTCATGTGCTGGAAATTTTTTTGTTATCTGATGAATTTCAAGAGCAAGTCTGTAGGATGTCTGATAAACTTCTAAGTCATTAAAGTTTTTTATCATTTCTATCACTTCCTACTATTTTTTTCTCGCTTCTCGCCTCTCGTTTCCTGCTTCTAATCATCCATAGCTTCGGTGGTAAGTTTGAGCCCCGGTAATCTTCGGCGCAGGGCCACTCGACTAGTGAGCTATTACGCACTCTTTAAATGAATGGCTGCTTCTAAGCCAACATCCTAGTTGTCTGTGCATCCCCACATCCTTTTCCACTTAACTTACACTTTGGGACCTTAGCTGATGGTCTGGGCTGTTTCCCTTTCGACTATGAAACTTATCTCACATAGTCTGACTCCCAAGAATCAAGTATACGGCATTCGGAGTTTGATAGTCTTCGGTAACCGTTGAAAGCCCCTAGGACATTCAGTGCTCTACCTCCGTTACTCTTTCTTGAGGCTAGCCCTAAAGCTATTTCGAGGAGAACCAGCTATCTCCGGGTTCGATTGGAATTTCACCGCTATCCACACGTCATCCTAACCTTTTTCAACAGATATAGGTTCGGTCCTCCACGAGATTTTACTCCCGCTTCAACCTGCACATGGATAGGTCACCCGGTTTCGGGTCTACAGCATGTAACTAAGCCGCCCTTTTAAGACTCGCTTTCGCTTCGGCTCCGGTGCTGAACACCTTAACCTTGCTACATACCATAACTCGTTGGCCCGTTCTACAAAAAGTACGTGGTCACATGACACTCAACTCAGCTCCGCTCTCGTTGATAATTAATAATTAATAATTGATAATTAATAATTATGGTGGTGATTTTTTCAAAATCACTTCATTAACTATTCATTGTTCATTATTCATTATTCATTGCACCAACTAAACGAAGTTCAGTTGAGTGCCACGCTCCCACTGCTTGTAAGCATAAGGTTTCAGGTTCTTTTTCACTCCCCTCACGGGGTTCTTTTCACCTTTCCCTCACGGTACTATTCGCTATCGGTCACCAGGGAGTATTTAGCCTTGGGGGGTGGTCCCCCCTGCTTCCCACAAGGTTTCACGTGTCTCGTGGTACTCTGGAGTATACTCAAGATCTCCTTCGTTTCGTCTACAGGACTGTTACCTTCTATGGTCTGTCTTTCCAAACAGCTTCGACTACAAAGTCCTTCTCTTTTGAGTATATCCTCAACCCCGTAGAGTAAACTCCACGGTTTGGGCTCTTCCCCTTTCGCTCGCCGCTACTCAGGGAATCGATTTTTCTTTCTCTTCCTAGAGCTACTAAGATGTTTCAGTTCGCTCCGTTGGCTCTACCCACTCTAGATATTCAAGTGGGAGTAACAGACGATCAAGTCTGCTGGGTTGCCCCATTCGGGT
>JAKSCF010000705.1 GCA_022360735.1 Clostridia bacterium | reverse complement strand
CTCCATATAATAAAACATTATTAGCTTTCAAACCTTTAATAAAAAACTCAGTATTCTCACAAAGGGTTTTCTTCTGTGGTTCATAGCCTGTTAAATCGTCAAAGCTTATACTATCGTAACAATCGATACCCGTTAATCCTGTTGAATCATTCCACTTAAATGCAGCATATTTTCTAAACATGCCACAGCCTTTTAGTTTATAATATTGTTTTAAACTATAAACTGCTTCAATCCCTGTTTTACGCTCTAAAATACTGCAAACATCTTGATCTGAAATATTATTTAAACAAAAAACAGATGATTCAACGGAAAGCTTCTTTTCTATCTTTGACCAGTCGTAATGATATATTTCACTAATAATATGAATATCCTGTTCTGCTATTTTGAGAATTGGCTGCTTTTCCAGTCCCTTTTCACTTAAAAGACTAAACATGTTTTCACTGCTTGCAATCAATTCACCAACATATTCTTTCCAACTCATACAAGTCTTTTGATTAAGCAGTAGAGATTGTAGACAGTAATATTGATCTTCAATTTGGCTATATTGGTTATCGTCTTGGTAAAGCCATATCTGATGAGCTGATTCTATTGCCGGATCATTTAGTATATCCCTATATAAAACTAATTGGTTGATCTTAGGTGTATTCATAACTATTTCCTTCCCCATTGTTTCAATACTTCTATTAATCTTATCACAATTCTATTTTTTTTTAAATATTATATAAGAAAAAGCGAGGTGATCGGTTTTCCATGTTTTACATCAAAAATAGAAATAATGATGCATTACAAAGCTTTAAGAACCAAAGGAGCTGCCCAAACGGTACACGACCGTATACCATTATGGCGGGGGATACCCTCTATAGTATTGCCACGAAGTTTGGAACCAATGTCCTGCAAATCTTGTTTTTCAATCCTTTTCTTCAGCCCTATAATTTAAGGGTTGGGCAAATGATTTGTGTTCCAAGCGATGCTTGTCCTGACGGTACATTTTACACCATTCAACCGGGAGATACATTATATACGATTTCAAGAAATCAAGGTGTTTCCATTGATGCTATTTTGGATGCCAATCCATTACTAGATCCATATAATCTAATGCCTGGTCGATTGATATGCATCCCGCCACAGCAAGCACCCAGAGAGTGTCCTGAAAATACGACTCGATATGTGGTTAAATCCGGAGATTCATTAACCAAATTGCTAGTCAAATATGATTATTCATATACAGCAATGTTACATTATAATCCCGATGTAGATTTTAGCAATCTTACACCAGGGACGCAACTTTGCATACCTGATGAAGATACTTTTAGTATCGGATACTGTCCAACAGGTAAAACATACGTAACCCAAGAAAACGATACGGTAATAAGTATTGCAGAAAAGTATGTCGTAACAACTGATGATTTAATGATTGTCAATCCTTATTATAAGCCCAGTGATTTTGAAAATCCATCCATAACAATATGCATACCGGAAAGTACGGAAGTCTAGAACTATCCAACAAAAAAATTACACAGATCGTTGTGTAATTTTTTTATGGTTTATTTTTCATTTTTTATTAAAGCGTCTTTGCTTTTGGATCGATGATACATTCTAATAAACAAGGTTCTTTCATCTCTATAGCAGTTTTAACCACTGATGGTAAATCCGCTTCTCTCTCGATACGCATGCCTTTCATTCCAAAGCCTTTAGCGATTTGAACAAAATCAGTGAATTTTTTAGGCTTTACGCCATAGTCATGTTCCTGTCCGTAAACGTCTTCTTGAATATCTCTCACCAGACCAAGGCTTCTATTGTTTAATAGTAATATGATAAGCGGTAATCCACAATCGGCAATGGTGCCCAGCTCAGCTAACAGCATTTGAATCCCGCCGTCACCGGTTATTGCTACAACTTGCTTACCAGGCTCAGCCAGCTTTGCGCCTAAAGCAGCCGGAACGCTATATCCCATAGTCCCCAGTCCTCCTGAGATGAGAAAACGTCTGTTTTCTTTAAATGGAAAATGTCTTGCTGTCCATATTTGGTTTTGCCCTACATCAGCTGTAATAATAGCATCTGAATCGATTGCTTGTGATAAAACATCCATCACGTAAGCCGGATGCACATATTCCTCTCGATCAGCATCGGACCATTTGGGAATTTCTTTATACGACTCTATTTCTTTCAACCAGTCCTTTGTATTTAAAGATTCAGCACATTCTATTAATTGACGAAGAATTATATCCGCATCTCCAACAATAGGAATCTGGTGTGCAGCTATTTTACCAATCTCTGCAGGGTCAACATCTATATGTATTAAATTCTCTATTGAGCTAATGGTACTAAAATTATGGGTGGAGCGGTCAGATAGTCTTGCACCAATGGTCATAATAACATCAGCTCTATTAATCACTTCAGGTGTATATGGATAGCCGTGGATACCAATAAATCCTGCATAATATTCAGAGTCTTCCGGAAACCCGCTTATTCCCATCAGTGTGGTTACAACAGGAATACCTGTTAATTCAACGAAATCCATTAATGACTGTCGTGCATTTGCAAGCATTACGCCGCCTCCTATTAATATCACAGGGCGTTTTGCATGCTTTAATCTTCTGATTATCCTTTTTATTTGTCCAGCATGACCTTGTACAGTAGGTTTGTATCCTCCAATATCAACCTTCTCGGGATAAGCATATTTAATATGACTGTTTTGAACATCGAAAGGGATATCAATAAGTACCGGGCCGGGTCTTCCGCTGGAAGCTATATAAAAAGCTTCGCTCAAAATTTGGGGTAAGTCATCCGGGGTTCTAACCAAATAATTATATTTTGTAAAGGGGTCTGTAGCACCGGTAATATCGACTTCCTGAAATACGTCTTTTCCTAAGTTTTCTAATTTCACTTGTCCGGTAATGACAATCAGTGGAATAGAATCCATATAAGCCGTTGCAATTCCTGTTATCAAATTAGTAGCTCCCGGTCCTGACGTAGAAATGCAAACACCTGTTTCATTGGATATTCTTGCATACCCGCTTGCCATGTGAACAGAAGCCTGTTCATTTCTTACCAAGATATGTTCAATATTTGATTCCCGCATGGCTTCATATATAGGCATGGTTGCAACACCCGGATATCCAAAGATCATCTTAACCTTTTTAGTTTCAAGAAATCGTATTATTGCTTCTGCAGCTTTCATACTAATTACTCCTTTTATATATTTATTTTCATACTTGAAACAAAACACTTACTATATATTTCATATATTATTCTACTTTAAAAAAGATATCCACAATCTAGCAAAAAAATAGAAAAAAGCCTGCACTTTCGTGCAGACTTTGTACAGCCTTAAAGCATTCACTAAAATCTATTAAACTTTTTTAATCTTCTCGTTTGACTCTCTCAGATTATTTATATAAAGGACATTTATCGGTTAATTCTTTAACCAATTGCTCAGCCTTTTCTTTTTTAGACGCATCACCGGGATAATCAATGATACATGATATTGCTTCAGCAACTTTTTCAATATCTTCTTCATTGAATCCTCGCGTTGTTACTGCAGGTGTTCCCAAACGAATGCCGCTTGTTACAAAAGGACCATTTGGATCATTTGGAACCGTATTTTTGTTGGTTGTTATACCTGCATCATCCAATATTCTTTCAGCTTCTTTACCGGTAATATTCTTATTGGTCAAGTTTACAAGTACCAAATGATTATCCGTACCGCCGGAAACCAATTCAAAATCTCTTTTAAGCAATTCATCTGCTAATTTTTTTGCATTTTTAAGCACTCGCTCTTGATAGTTTTTAAACTCATCGGATAATGCTTCTTTAAAGCAAACTGCTTTACCTGCAATGACATGCATTAAAGGTCCACCTTGGATGCCTGGGAAAATTGCTTTGTCAATTTGCTTTCCAAACTCTTCTTTACATAAAATCGCTCCACCTCTAGGACCTCTTAATGTTTTATGGGTTGTAGTGGTAACAAAATGTGCATGTTCACATGGATTTGGATGCACACCGGCTGCAACTAATCCTGCAAAATGAGCCATATCCACCATTAAGTAAGCACCAACTTCATCAGCAATTTCTCTAAATGGTCCGCTTTCTATAGTTCTGGGATATGCACTTGCTCCGGCTACGATCATTTTAGGTCTAAATTCAAGAGCAATTTTTCTAATTTCATCGAAGTCAATGGTTTGAGTTTTAGTATTGACACCATAAGGTACAAAATTAAAATATTTTCCTG
>JAKSCF010000019.1 GCA_022360735.1 Clostridia bacterium | reverse complement strand
GAATCCAATAGCCAAGATGAATATATTACAGAGATATGCATTCCAGTAAAGCATCATTAATAACATAATGAACAAGAGATATGGTAAAGATAACGGTTGACTTTGACATTGTGTGAAAGATTATAATATATAAAAATGTATGTATATCATGTATATATAGTTAACCTCAAAAAAATGGAGTTGAAGATTTTTTCTCAGCTTCATTTTTTTGATAGAAAAATTATTTTCTCAAAATTCAAAAAATAGATTGACTTTGTCATAATGTCAACCTGTAAGATTAAAAAAAGAACTCAATTTAAAATATATGAGGAGGAAATATAAGATGGGAAAATCGGTAATGTTTCTATTGGTAATATGTATTATTATTTCACTGATGCCTTTAGGAAATGCAGAAACTCTGACGTTACCAAAATATTATATGCCATTAGAGGATGAGTTGCATGAAGGGACTTGGTTGCAATGGCCTCACGACTATACCTATGGGTATGGAAATAGAAAAGAACTTGAAGACATATGGATTGAAATGACAAAAGAGCTGGCTAAAGGTGAGAATGTTCATATTATTGCTTATAACAGAACTGAAAAGAAACATATCAAAAAGGTATTAAACAAAGCTAACGTAGATATGAGCAAAGTGGATTTCTACTTATTCAAAACCAATGATACTTGGATTAGAGATAATGGTCCTATTTTTGTTTATGATGACCAAGATGATTTAGTAATAACTAATTGGGAATTTAATGGATGGGGAGAAAAATATCCATATTTTCATGATAATCTAATACCTAAAAAAATAAGCAACGCAATACATGTTCTAAGAGAAGATATTAATATGGTTCTTGAAGGCGGAGCTATAGAACACGACGGTAACGGTACTTGTATGGCAACATTAACTTCAATAGTCAATGATAATAGAAACCCAGGCTTGACAGTAGAAGACGTAGAAGAATATCTAACCTATTATTTAGGGTTCACTAACTTTATCTGGCTGGATGGAACAATTAGTGAAAATGATGTTACAGATTGTCATATTGATGGATTTGTAAAATTTGTTAATGATGAAAAAATAGTGACGATGAGTGATGAAGATTTACAGTATTGGGGACTGTCTGTTAAAGACTGTGCGACATTGTACAATGCTCAAAACGCAAATGGGATACAATATGATTTTGTTT
>JAKSCF010000665.1 GCA_022360735.1 Clostridia bacterium | reverse complement strand
AGTAACTACCAAAATAAAGAAAAACGCACAGGATTAAATTTGAAATTTTAATATGTTTATTAATAAACAGGCTCAACTTATTTCTTATCATTTGTCACCTCAAAAAAAGATTTAAGAAAAAATACGTTACTCTATTGATACGCTTTTATGTGTCTGACAATAAATTACAAGTTTTCTTTTAACTATTCTGGTACTTCTATTTGATAGAATCTTCTGTATTCAAAATAATTATCTGATACTATTATACCATAAAAATAGATGTACACAATAAAATATTTAAGCTATCGCTGATTGTGCTTGCTTGAGATTTGCGACCATTGTTCTGTCATTTTTTACATAAACGACATTCAGCAATTCCTTAACAGTCTGAGGATTAAATTCCAAAACGCTGCAAATAAAGGTCTTCAACGTTGCTTCGGTTACAGCAGGTGAGTGTTTACATATTTTTTTGCCATGTTTAACTCGGTTGGCACAGCGCCAAACCACTTCACCGGAATTACGGGTAATTCTGCGATAGTTGGCTCCACATTCAGTGCAAACTAAAAGACCATTCAGTACATTCTGTGAATTATAACGGGTTGCCCTTCGCTGTATTCCATATTCTCCGAGTTCCTTTATACCAAAGTGTTGTTTATTACACAATAATAATTATTTTGGTTTAAACTCAAGGTCTATAGCTCCTCATAACTACCTCCCTCCTCAAGTCAGGTTCCGTTTTTTAATACATTTTACATCTGGGGTGTGCATCTTTTAACTAAAGGGTGCAAAATACATAAAAAGTATTGCATAAAGTAATACTTACTTACCCCAGAAACGCCAAAAAGCCCTTAAATCAAGGGCTTTCCATTGTATCAATTTTTGCGTCTAGGTTTGGAATGTTAGGTCAAAAAAGATGCTATAATCAATCTTTTATTTAATTACATGTTAAGAATTGATTTTATGAACAACAGTAATATAATAGTTAACCCATACATATCACTTCGATTTATTCTCTATATTAGTTTTACATAGTCCTGCGCACCATAAAAAAAGCGATAAATGATAACCACTCTATTTGGTTCATTAACCTTATAAACCAGCACATAGTTTTTAATATTTGCCTTTCGGTAGCTTTCCCTTTCCAAGTGAGCGTCATAACACCGTTCATACATAAACGGATTATTTTTCAAAGAGCCATAGCATTTTCCAACCTCATCAAGGAAATTTGTAGCAGCTATGGGATTTGCAAGCTCAATAGCAATATACGCTACAATATTATCCAAATCCTCATGAGCAAGCTCCGAAACAACTAACTTATACATTGTATTTTTCTCTTATGCTTTTCAAAGAAGAATCCCCTTCAAGCACCTTTCCTTCGGCTATTTGAGTTTCAGCTGCAGCCAGTTTATTATATATATCCAACATATACAATTTTTTTTTTTTTTTTTTTACGCTCATGATAACCATATTGCCATAACCATTTTTGGTAATATATATTGGTTCAGATGCCTCCTGACACATTTGAGAGATTTCGCTTGTATTTTTCAAGTCTCGAATAGGGATTATTTTTGGCATAAACATCAACTCCTCTCTATGGTATTATTATACCATAATTATGTCTCACAATCAATAATATTATATTCAATATTCCATAGAAAACTGAAAATATAAGAAAGAAGCCAACTGCAAAAGTAATCGACTTCTTTCGACAAATGATGTCTTTGGCGTACAAAAAAGATGCCTTCGTTCAGGACATACCATTTAATCTTCATAGTGCCCTTTACATGAGATAATCCATAAATTATTGTTATCATCAAAATTATAAACCAACCTGTGCTCATGATTAATTCGTCTGCTCCATGCCTTACGGTATCTTAAAGGCTCAGGTTTACCGAGGCCTTTTGACAAACCATTTCTTTCAATATCTTTTACAAGATTATTGATACGTTTTTAGTATCTTTTTGTCTTGGCTCTGCCATGATAAATAATCATCCCATGATTTATTTGACCATATTTTATTCATCTTCTACCTCAATCAGTTCATGAACGGTTCCTTTCCCTGATACAAGCTGTTCCATTGACCTATCAATCATTGCAAGATATTCTGCATTTCTTGCCGCTTTCATAATTGTGTTGTATTCCTCAAGGCTTATAATAACGACATTCTTCTCATCTTTCCGGGTAACAATTACTGTTTCCCGGTCATCGGTAACACGATCACAATATTCTTTTAGTTTATTTCGTATTGTTGAATAATTAACTGCCAACATATAATATACCTCCAACTTGATATGCCAAAAACACATTATTGACAATATTTTGTACTATTTTATTATATGTATGTCAAGCAGGCAGTTCCTTTTGCTCCTGTGATCTGTGATCAAATTGACTAAAAATATTGGCTATGATAAAATGGTTTTAAAGCTTGTAAAGGAATGTTATTATGCATGTAGAAATGGTTCGTTTATTTAGGAAAAAAATTGAAAATGGTATCGTTTCAGGACCTTTTTCAAAAACCTGTGATCCTGCTTTTATTGAAGTAATGGGGTATAGCGGATGTGACTTTGTTATTATTGATCTTGAGCATGGTCCTAACCATATTGAAAACATTCAAAATTTAATCCGGGCAGCAGAAATCTCCGGTGTTTTTCCAATCGTCAGGATTAAGGAAAATATGCTTAATATGGCTGGTGAAGCTTTGGATATTGGTGCTCTGGGAATTCAGGTTCCGCAAATAGAAAACAGAAAACAGGCAGAGGCTGTTATCCAACATGCAAAGTTTGCCCCATTGGGCCAAAGAGGGGTTTGCCGGTATGTCAGGGCAGCAAAATATTCTCATATGGATAAATTTGATTATTTTAACTGTGCAAATGAGACTGTCATTGTCATCCAGCTTGAAGGAAAAGAAGCGCTTAACAATTTAGAAGATATCTTAAATGTTAAGGACATTGATATTGTCTTTATAGGTCCATATGACCTGTCACAGTCACTTGGTGTACCAGGGCAGGTTAACAACCCTGTAGTTGAAGCGGAAATAAAAAAAATAGTTGCACTTTGCAAAATGAAGCATAAGCTGGTTGGAATTTTTATCGATTCAACAGAAGATGCCCCTAAATGGAAAAAAGCCGGTGTCCGGTACATTTCCTATTCAGTTGATCTTGGCATATTAAGAGAAGCGTTGACCGCGAAAATGAAGCATATCAAAAACGATTTATAATATTCTTAATATGAGAGGAAGGCGTACATATGAAAATTAAAAAGCTTGAATTATTTAAAGTACCTCCCAGATGGTTGTTTTTAAAGATAACAACCGAATGCGGTATTACCGGGTGGGGCGAGCCAATCGTTGAAGGCAAGGCAGATACTGTTGCTGCAGCAGTGAATGAAATGAAAGATTACATCATTGGCAGAAAAGCAGGAGATATTGAAGATATTTTTCAGGTTTTATATAGAGGCGGCTTTTACAGGGGCGGTCCTATTTTAATGAGTGCAATATCCGGAATAGAACAAGCCCTTTGGGATATAAAAGGTAAATTTTTAGGTGTACCTGTTTATGAACTTTTAGGCGGTGCTGTCCGGGATAAAATAAGGGTGTACTGCTGGATAGGCGGGGATAGGCCTGAGCATATAGCCAAAGAGGTAAAACAAAAAATACAGGAAGGCTATACTGCCGTAAAAATGAATGCTACATCAGAACTTGCATGGATTGACTCATACAAAAAAGTGGATGAAGTTTTAAAAAGAGTTCAGGCCGTAAGGGATGCCGCAGGTTACGATATGGATGTTGCATTGGATTTTCACGGTAGGGTCCATAAGGGCATGGCCAAAATCATCATAAAAGAGCTGGAGCCTTTACGACCCTTGTTTGTTGAAGAACCTGTTTTATGTGAAAATGAAGAAGCTTTTATAGAACTAAAAAGAAGTACAAGCATACCTATCGCCACCGGAGAGAGAAACTATACCCGGTGGGGCTTTAAGAATATATTGCATGATGGTGGCGTTGATATTATCCAGCCGGATTTAAGTCATGCCGGAGGGATCCTGGAAACTAAAAAGATAGCAGCCATGGCAGAAGCCTATGATGTTGCTGTTGCACCACACTGTCCTTTAGGTCCCATTGCACTTGCTTCGTGCCTCCAGCTTGATTTTTGTACTCCCAATGCTTTTATACAGGAACAAAGCTTAGGGATTCATTATAATGAGGGATCTGACTTACTTGATTATCTTGAAGATAAAAGTGTCTTTGAGTATGAAAATGGATATGTCAACCAATTAAAAGGTGCCGGATTAGGTATAAAAGTCAACGAAGACCATGTAAGAGAAATGGCTAAAAAGGGGCACAGCTGGAAAAATCCTGTTTGGAGAATGCCGGATGGTGTCATTGCAGAATGGTAAAACCAGGCTAATGGGAAAAAGTGCTTATTCTCAGATAATAATCCGGAACGAACTGCAAAGTCCTCTTTTGCTTTGTTGCGTTTTAGCTGAGCAGCTTTAACCTTTTCCTGATACCTTTTTTCTGCGATTTCATTCTCAGAAATGCTTTTTAACCTGTCAAAAACCTTATGAACTATTTCTTTAACCGTCTTATCAAGTATCTTCATTGTAAACCCGTGCCCGAAAGGTGAGTAATACTGTTTCTTACCAGACATTATTGTCTATAAATTTTTTTCATAACCCCTATAAAGTTTTTCAACATTTTACATTAATAAATGAATACATTAGCTCTCTTGCCGTTTCTGATGTTTTGGGATATTGCCTTACATCATTTTCATTTACTAATGTTAATCCTATTTTTTTTATAACATTAAGCAATAAAGCCATTTTATAAAATGGCTTTATTGCTTTTATACCTTTTTTGTCAGGAACTTTATGTACTCCCTGGCTTACCAGAGTTTTAATTCCATTGACTCTCAATTTCATCATTGAGTTTTTCTACCAAACCTACAAGTTCCACTGGATGATTAATCACGTAATCTGGTACCTCACTTTCATGGGTCGCATTCTTTGGATATCTGGGTGACCACGCGAGATGTATGCTAATCATATTCATATTGTTGGCCCCTTTAATATCTCTTGATAAATTATTACCTACCATAACCACACGATGGCAATCGTCACTGGTTAATCCTGCAGCAGTTAAGGCTGCTTCAAACATCTTTTTGTCCGGCTTATTCACACCTATATCCTCTGAATAGATATGCCCATCATAATGGTCATAGAGGTCATGTTGCTTATAAACATTAATAAAGGATTGTCGTAAGCCATCGGCTACCATTATAATTTTATAGCCTTTTTCTTTAAGGTCAATAATCGTTTCTTTGGCACCTGGTATCAAGTCTGCTTTTAGTACTAATTCACTATCTCTTTCATGAACTTCTGTACCTTCATCTATCAGCGTATCTCCACTATCAATAAAAATTGTAAGTTTTTTGTCCATTAATGTTACTCCATTTCCTTAAGATTTTCTTTACACTTAATTTATAATACCCTTTAGGCTAATGTCACTTGCTCGGTGGCAAGCAACTAAATGATTTGACTCCATTTCAATTAACTCTGGAACCTCTATTTTACACTTATCTATACAATAACGACAGCGGGTATGAAAAAAACATCCCGCAGGTGGATTCCCAGGATTAGGAATTTCTCCTTGTAAAGGAATCCTTTCAAGCTGATTGTCAGGGTCTGCTATAGGCATTGCAGATAATAAAGCTTCTGTATAGGGATGAAAAGGCTTACCAAACAATTTATCAGTTTCACAATACTCCACCACTTTACCCAAATACATAACTGCTATCTTATCGGAAATATATTCTACTACTGATAAGTCATGACTAATAAAAATATAGGTTAAATCAAACTCTTTCTGTAAGTCTTTTAAAAGGTTAATCACTTGGGCTTGAACAGACACATCTAATGCGGATACTGCTTCATCGCATACAATTAACTGTGGCAATAAAACTAAGGCTCTAGCGATTCCGATTCTTTGGCGTTGTCCCCCTGAAAAAGCATGGGGATACCTCATTAAATAGGATGGATTTAACCCAACTTTGATGACCATTTCTTTGACTCTCTCCTGAATTTCTTTTTTTGATAATTTAAAATTGGTTTTTAGCGGTTCAGAGATGATATCAAATACCGTCATTCTAGGATTTAAGGATGAATAGGGATCTTGAAATATCATTTGGATTTCTTTTCTTAGTGTTTTTAATGACTTTTTATCCAGTTGGGCCAGATTATACTCTTCACCGTCTAGAGCTTTGTAAAAGATATCGCCTTTAGTTGGCTTATGGGCATTAACAATGCAACGACCTAATGTTGTTTTACCACAACCGGATTCCCCAACAATCCCAATAGTTTCTCCTTTGTTAACTTCAAAGCTCACACCATTGACTGCTCGAACATCCGTCTTTTTTGAGGAGAAGACTTTATCCAAATCTTTAATCTTTAATATAACTTCTGACATACTACTCCTCCTCTTTTTTATCTATACTCTGGGCTTCGCTAATATTATAGCAAGCCACATAATGTTCTTTATTAACATTTGTTAGACATGGTTCATGGGATAAACATTTTTCATTACGGGATGTACATCTATCGTAAAATGCACATCTATCTGGTAAATTCATGGCCAAAGGTACGGTACCAACTATTGAGGATAATTTGTCCTTTGCAGCCCCAATGGTATGGACAGAACCCATTAAACCTTTTGTATATGGATGCTTTGGATTCTTAAAAATCTCATGCACACCGGCATATTCGACAATTTTGCCTAAGTACATGACGGCCACTTTATCACAGATATTTGCAACAGTCCCTAAATCATGCGTAATATAGAGGATGGACATTTTAAATTCCTTTTGCATTTCCTTCATTAATTCTAAAATCTGAGCTTGAATGGTAACATCTAGGGCAGTGGTAGGCTCATCGGCAATTAATAGCTTAGGATGGCAAACGAGAGACATGGCAATTAGTGCACGTTGTAGCATACCCCCTGAGAATTCATGAGGATGCTGATCATATCTCTTTTTAGCATTAGCTATTCCCACCCGCTCAAGCATTTTAATAGATATTTCTTTTGCTTCCGCTTTATTTTTGGTAATGTGCAGACGCACGACCTCTGAAATTTGATTACCTACAGTATATAGAGGAGACAAAGATGTCATAGGCTCTTGAAAAATCATTGAGATTTTTCTACCTCTAATATCTCTAAGTTTCTTGCTTTTTCTTTTATACTTTAGGAGGTCAATATATTCCCCTTCATCATTCTTAAAATTAATACTGCCACTTCTAATAACCTTACTATTATTGATACCAAGAATTGATTTTGACGTTAAACTTTTACCACATCCGGACTCACCAACAAGTCCTAATGTTTCTTGCTCTTTTAGGCTAAAACTCACACCACGTACAGGTGTTAATATTCCCTCATCTAATTTGATTTTTACCTCTAGGTCTTTAATTTCAATAATATTATCCTTATTTATATTAGTTAAATTTTCTGCTCTATTATTCATAAAATTACCTCTCTTACTTATAGGGGTCTGCTGCGTCACGTAATCCATCCCCTAAGAAATTAAATGCAAGCACTGTTATAACAACAAAGATAACAGGTATTAATTTCCATGGATGAGCAGCTATATTAGGGACACTTTGACATTCTTGGAGAAGTACGCCCCAACTTGTTGCAGGAGAACGCATTCCTAAACCAAGAAAGCTCATGGATGTCTCACCTAAGATCATAGCAGGAATACCAAGTGTAAGTTGAACAATTAAATAACTCATAAACCCGGGCACAAGGTGGACAACAATAATTTTAAAGTCGTTGACGCCACATAAGCGAGCAGCAGTGATATAGTCCTCGTTCTTCAATGATAAGAATTTACTTCTTACTACCCTAGCTAACTTAGGCCAAGTAATTAATGACATAATAATCGTTATGTATATATATACCTTTATAACACCGATTCCTGGGGGAATAGCAGCTGACAGTGCCATCCATAAAGGTAAGGGTGGAAAAGATAATAATACTTCTATGATTCTTTGAACAATAGTATCAATAAGACCACCATAGTAGCCTGAAATCCCACCAATGATTAAAGCTAATACAAATGATATGGCTGTACCCACAAGAGGAACCGTTAAAGAGACTTGACTACCGATCACAATTCTTGAAAACAGGTCACGGCCTAATTGGTCCGCCCCAAAAAGCATTATATTAACAGGCTCTTTTCCTTCTGGAAGATCTGAATTATCTACAAGATATAAGTGAATGTCGCTTTCAATGAGTCCTAAAATTTTATAGGGGACTCCTTTTGTAAAGAACTTAATTTTATAGGGTTGACTGGTATCTTCCTTGAAGTACTTGATTTCATATTCATCATATGCAATTTCTTTACCGTAGACAAAAGGTCCTACCCATTCACCTTCATGCTTAAAATGGATTTTTGTAGGCGGTGAATTTGAGTAAACAGCGGAAAAGTCCTCTAACCCTTGAGGCGCTATAAAACCCGCAAAAATAACACCAAAATACAAAATAGAAAGTAACGCTGCACTAGTAACTGCTAGCTTATGTTTAATAAGTTTTCGATACATTAATTGCCATTGTGATGATAGATAATATCGTTCTTGTTTACGAATTTCTTTTTCTTTCTTCTTCTGTTGGTGTCTCTCTTTTAAATTTAGAAGGAAAGACGTATCTTTTTTTTGTAATTTCATTATTTACTTTCCTCCAAATGCTTAATCCTAGGATCTAAAAATGCTAATAAAATGTCTGATAACAAGGTTCCAAGAACAACTAAAATAGCTGATATTAATAAGATTCCACCTGATAAATAGATATCTTGCGACTTAAGTGCTTTTAATAGTATAGGCCCTTGAGTTGGAAGCATTAATACAATAGCAGTAATGGTTGAGCCGGTAAAAATAGCAGAAATCATAGGTCCTAGTTCTGCTGCTATTGGATTAAGGACAGATCGCATAGCATATTTGTACGTAATAGTTTTCTCACTTACACCTTTAGCTCTTGTACAAAGTACGTAAGGTTTTTCCTGTTCATCTAACATTTGTGCACGGACGCTACGAATGAGTCCACAGGTACTAGCCGTTCCAATTACAATAATAGGTATAATCAGACTTTTTACAAACTCTAATAAGGAAGCCCAGGAGGTAATAGCTCCATCGGGGAATCCCATAATAGGAGTTCCTGTCCACTTATATGAAAGAAACATTAATACAATTGCAAATAAAAAGTTTGGGATAGCCATCCCGATAAAACCAATAAAAGTAAAGATGTAATCTCCTAAGGAGTATTGATGCTTAGCAGCATAAATAGCTATTGGAATAGAAACCACATAAGTAAAAACTAGGGTCGAGAAAGAAAGTAAGATGGTATTTCCAATAACCTCACCGATTACAGTAAGAACCTTTTGATCATAATTAAAAGAGATTCCCCAATCGCCTGTTAAGATGCCACCTAGCCAGTGAAAATATTGTCCAAGTAGCGGTCTATTAAGACCATACATTTCTTTCATGTGAAAAATATCAGCTTCTGTTACAGTTTCGCCTTCAGCAATCATATTGGTTACCATGGTGTCAACAAAATCACCTGGTGGCAACTGAATAATCACAAAAACAACAAAGGTAATAAGCCAGATTGTCATAGTGGCCAGAAGCAACCTTTTTAGAATAAAATTTATCATATTTATTCACCTTTGGTATAATATTAAAATTTGTCTTAAATTAGTTATAGTGAATTCTATAACTCAACGCCTGTATATACATATGTAGAATTTTCTCAAAGGTAAATTCTACATATGTATTGTAAACTACAACACTTAGTATAAAATTCACTACACTTTAAATCGTCTAACTATAATTAACTCTATTCAGCTATGAAGAATTGTTCTGGTCTCGCAATATTTAAGTATCTAAACTCATCAGCTTTAACTAAATTTTCTGGGAAGTTCTTTATAATATTGCTTACAGCGTATCTTGCAGGAACAGGTGATAAGAAACCAATATTCCAACAATTTTCTTTATGTAAATCATATATCTTTTGTGCGTTTTCAGCTACTACTTTGTCTCTATCAGCACCTGAAACTGTTTGCATAGCTTCATAAGCATTAACAAGTTCTAAAAGATCACCAGTAGGTGCAACCCCACCATTAGCTTCTGATTTGTTATCTTCATACCATTTACCAAAAGCGCCGTACCAAGCTTCATAATTTCTCATAGGAACGATAGAGTCTGGTCTTAACACAGGAGTGATACCATAAACATTACGGATAGATACATCATGATCATTGGCTAAGATTATTGTAGCAAGTTCATCTGTTATCTTTTCTGAAACTTTTACACCGATCTTCTTATAGGCTGCTTGTAATAAGGCGATAAAATCAGCGCTTATCTGATTCTCATTTTCTGTGAGATAGAAAACTAACGCTACCTCTTTATCTGTGCCTTTCATTTTACGATACGTGCCTTCTGTACCATCCCATGGTTCTGTTACTTCATCAAGCAATTTATTTGCTTTATCTACATCAAACTCTGTCCATTTTTTAGACCATTCTTCATCATAACCAAACATACCTTTTGCTGGTGATATCTGCCATGGTTCTCTTTGGTTATTTGCTAGGGTTGCATTAAGTAAATCTCTATCTACTGCAATTGATAATGCTTCTCTGAATTTGATATTTTGATATAAGGCTCTTTTATCTAAATCTTTTGAAGTAAGGTTAAATGAAAAACCTGTACCATGCTGAACCCAGTAAGCATCACTCCACTTAACAATATTATAACTATCCTTTGTAGATGAAGCAATTGTAGAATAATTACTTGGTGCTGTCTCAATTAAATCGAACTCTCCAGCCATTGCTTTTAAGGTTACTTGGTCTTCTTCGTTGATAATTTGAATTTTGATGCTATCTAAGTAAGGTAATTGTCTTCCTTCACTATCAGTTTTCCAGAAGTAAGGATTTCTTACTAATTCGTAAGTTTCTCCAACTTTATCGTGGTTATTCTTTGTAGCAATAAAACTTCTTAATTGAGGTACTTGGAAATGAACCCAATTGTAATAACCAACACCTTTACCCATTTTTGAATACTTTTCATAACTCTTACCAAGAAGTTCGTTAGCTTTTGCAACAGCTTCTTCTTCAGTGATAAGTGGGAATGTTGGGTCATCTGTTACACCATCTTTACGAGCTACGATATCTTTAAAGAAATGTTTTGGCGCAAACATCCACTTATTATCAATGGCTACAGCTTGAGGGAAGTTTGGCTTTGGTGCTGCAAATGTAACTGTAAATTTGTAGTCATTAATTTTTTCGAATTCTGCCCAATAATTTTTTCCATCTTTTATTACATAGTAAGCGCGATAAGGTTTTGTTGTAAAAGCATTGTAATAATTTTCATCTTCAACATCAACAGGTGTTCTATCAAGATTTAAAGCAGGTATAGACATGTGGTTATAGTAGAACATAACATCCTCAGATGTGAATGGTTCACCATCTGACCATCTCATACCTTCTCTAAGTTCAATAGTCCAAACTGTACTATCTTCATTTGCATAAAAATCTTTACATACATTAGGTTCAACTTGACCTGAACCATCTTGCTTAAATCTAAACATACTTTGCTCGGTAATAGGCCCCCAAGTCCACTTAGCCTTATCATGTGTTGTCATATTAATACTTCCACCATATGCACCAAGTTCCTCAACGTCTGGTTCTACCATAGGCTCAACCGGGATACGATCTTCCAGCTTAGGAAGTTGCCCAGATGCTACTTGTTCAGCTAGCATAGGTGCTTCTTTTTGTACATCAACTTCCTTATTTGCTTGATTTTTATTACCTGATTGATCATTCTTGTTGTCTTGTACGGTATCAGTTGTTGTGTCTTCTGGTGTTGAATCACAGCTTACAATACTTATTGCCATAATACAAACCACCATAAATATAAAGAATTTTTTAAACATAAAGTTTAAACCTCCTATGTATTTTATGATTAGTCTTCTGTACACTACTTCAGCAATAATATAATGACATAATGTCACAAAGCACTTCTGTACAATCTTTTGTATTAATAACTTATATTTACAACAAATTGCAAGAAATAGATAAAGTAAATCGTATTGCCTCTTGTGATCTATTACATTATGCTTAAACAAATTATTGATTTTTCGTGTAATACATCTTATATTATAGCTAAAGATATATCCTCAGTACATATGCTTATGTCCCAGATACATATCTATATGTCGTTTGACATATGGATAGATACTTAAACCTGATCCTTTAAAACAAATTTAACACCTTGTGATCTACAAAGATTGGATTGCATCTATATTCTTTGGGGGATATACCAATAGTCTTTTTAAACATCTTGGTAAAATTAAAGGGATTATCATAACTCACTATTCTGGCTATCTGAGCTATGGTTAAATCTGTCTCCTCTAGAAATTGGCACGCCTTTGACATTCTATAGGTTACCAGATATTGTTGAGGGCCAATGCTCATTTTATTCTTAAATATAGAATATAAGTACTTTCTATTTATACCCACGTAGTCCGCAATTTGTGTCACCGTTAATTTTTCAGAATAATTAGTATCAATGTACTGGATGGCCTTATGTACATAATATTCCATAGGATTAGTACTCAAGCTTAATTTCTTGGTATCATGGATATCTAGAAGCTTTGAAAAAATCATGTAAAGAGAAGCCGTTATTCTACAATACCTATTGTGATCACGTTTTGAATCCTCTAATATGGAGAGGATTAGCTTTCCGATTGCCCCTTCCTTGTCATCCTCAAAGATAGGTTTCTCTACGGAAATACCTGTTCTCCCTAGATAATTTTTAGCTAAAAAACCATAAAAACCAATCCATGCGATCTTACAAGGCTCCCCTATAGAATGAAAATTAGCCTGGGTTTTAGGTTCAACCAAAAAACCTTGCGGACTATTAATCTGAAATGTATTCTCACCTATCTTTACATTACCTTTCCCATTAAAAACATAGAAGAGGGTATAATTATCTGTATACTGTGGGTTCCATTTTTCCTCTTCTACTTTTTTGGAGCCACAATAATAGCAATGTAAACTTAGATTAAAAGTATATTGACTACAAATGCTCATTTTAAAATCATCAATCATATGTTCCACCCCTTGCTATTCTACCGCTACCAAATAATTGTTCTTACTTAGTATTTTAAACTGTTAACATTGTTTTTGGCAAGTTAAGGGTGTGTAAAATAATCTCTGTAAAATAGCTTTCTACGATAAGTTTAGGTGATGAATACTAGTAATAGATAGTATTCATTCCTTTTTAAACTATATGATATGTTTTAGGGCATGTCAAGAATACCGTAGCTTTATGATACGGTAAAAGCATGAATACATATTCTTCCAAAATCCT
>JAKSCF010000651.1 GCA_022360735.1 Clostridia bacterium | reverse complement strand
TATAGATTACTTCAATAATAGAGAAAAAATAGAGAATATCAAAGGCATTTGTTATAGAAAAGAAGATCAGATAGTTTATAACGAACCTACTCCATTACTTGAGAATTTAGATGAACTACCGATGCTTAAACTGAATGAGGATTCTCTTCCTTCTATAATTCGTATCGAGACCGGAAGAGGATGTCCCTTTAATTGTACATTTTGCTGTACCAAAACCTTCTGGAAACGAAAAGCAAGAATGAAGAGTGCAGATAGAATAATTAATGAAATTAAATATTATATGAATAAATATAATATCAGAGAATTTAATTTTATTCATGATCAATTTACAGCGTATAAAAAAAATATTTTGGAGTTTTGCAACAAAATAGTGGACCAGGGGGTCCAGATAGAATGGTTCTGCAGTGCAAGGGCAGATACCTTGGATAAGGAAACCGTTAGTTTAATGGCAAGAGCAGGTTGTAAGAAGGTGCTTTTAGGCATTGAGACGGGGTCTCAGCGGATGCAAAAAGCAATTAATAAAAACTTAAATATGTCAGAGGTGAAAGATACAATCAAGTTATTAGACAAATACGGTATTGAGATGCAAGTAAACTTTATTTACGGATTTCCTACGGAAGAAGAAGAGGATCTGCTAAAGAGCCTGGGCCTCATAAGGTTTTGTGTAGAAGAATTATTAATCCAAGAGACAACGATATACAAATGTGCATTTCTTCCAGGCACATATATTTATCATACGCATAAGAATGATTTAATCTTTGATGAAGATAATTTTTATCTATTTAAATATCCTGCGAAAAATCATGCGGATTTTATTAAAAGATATCCAAATTTATTTTCAGGTTTATTTATCTTCAATAGTGAGCTTATAGACAAATACTTTTACTTAGAAACATTCATCAATTATATATACAATTATTTTGCTTTTAGAACACCAAAAACGATGGATGAAATAATAACATTTTATAACAATAGCTTATTAGATTTTTATCTTGCATACGAAACTGAAATGAAAAGAATGACTACTTTATTAAATAGAACAGTGTATTACGGAGATAAATTAAGTGATGTACGAGAAGAGATGTCTACCAGCTTAGCGCTTTTTATTAAAAACAAGATGAAAAATGATTTTATTGAACAATTATATAGGTTTGAAGAGGAAATAATGAAGGTTTCATTAAGCGAAAATAGCAAAGAGTCAAGAATTCAGACCTTTGACTATGATATGCTATTGTATTATCAAAAGCTTAAAAAGAAAAAGGAAAAGTGCAAGTTAGTTTTTTCGATTACCGAAGATAAAGAAGTTAAAATAACTAAAGAAATGTAACTTTTTTCATGATGTTAACATAATATAGATAATAAGGCTTAAGAGAGGAAGATGATCGTTTCACTCCAAACCTAAGGAGAGGAGAGTTTTTCCTTTATATCTAGCTTAAAAGATTACAAAAAAGGAAGGAGGTAAAAAATGTATACAGGTAACTTGAAATATGACGACAGTAAAAATGAAGAAGCTGAAAAAAGCTGTGAGAATGTGGAAGAAGCTAAAGTGGAGGTTGATGACTGCATCAACAATATTAGAGTAAAGCCTGTTATCAATGTTACTACTGATATAGAAGGATTGGAGACTTCTATGGCAGTGGGAGACGGGAAGGAAAAAGTGACAGACAAAAACGAGAAAAATGATTGTGACAGTGAAAAAGAAGGACTAAATGAAACCAGTGTTATCTATGGATGTGTTAATGCCATCGTAGTAAAACCTGTTGTTAAAGTTGACACTACTATAAGCGGATTGAACACTGATATAAATCTCTAAAAAAGTGTATATAATATAAACCTAAACTGCTGGCTATGCTTTGTCAGCAGTTTTGCTCAATGAGAGGCTAACTACGGTTCTTATTTGCAGTATTTCATTTTTGGTATGTTCTATTTTGTCGAGCGTGTGAAAAAAAGTCTGTAAAAAATCAATGAAAGAATAGCTTTCTATGATAAAATAATATATCATAGAAAGTTATTTAATTATGGCAAAAAGAAAAAACAATGTATCGGAAGGAAAAAATTATTACTGCTCTTTTAGAAGAGTATGACATGCAATCAGCTGATGATATACAGGATGCCTTAAAAGAATTATTTGGAGGCACTATTCAAAATATGATGGAGGCAGAATTGGATAGTCATCTAGGCTATGAACCGTATGAACGGACAAGCAACGCTAACTCTTGAAGTGGGCATAAATCAAAAACGATACGCAGTAAGGATTGGGAAAGGAGTGAGTATGTAGCAAATATATCGTCAACAACGTCAGATGTATGAAAAACAAAATCACCATTGAAGGGTGTTGATGTAATGAAGGACTCAATTAGTAAAATTTCTTTTATTCTAAATGGCAAGAAGGGAATTGTAGAAGTTTATTATGAAGCAAATAATAGCGTAAGTAAATCTGGCTTTGATTTATTAGATGGAATAGGTTTTGATGTAGAAATGTGCATAGGTTATCCAACCATGCGTGCATATGTTAAAGACTATGAGGGAACAGGGTATTATACCGCCAGTGCTTGGATACAAATTATTACAAAAAAGTTTTTTTACTCATCAAAGGACTCCATTCCAACACAAGTAGTTTCAGAAGCAGATGTCAGTGATAATATGCAAAAACTGGGTGTCCCGTTTTTTTCTTTTGGTTATCCGGCAGAGATTTATGATGCTCCTTGCAATAATCTTGGCAGATCTGCAAGTTTGGAATGGATTGCAGATACTTTTTTTGTTACTTTTCCTAGTCGTATTAATAATGATACAATCTCTTATCTTCTTGGATTCAGATGGGGATATGAAGAAAGTGAAAATGCAGGTAGTCGTAAGGTAAAAATCTTGCCGATGGAAATTACAGATAACATGATATGGGAAGAACACTTACCATTGTTAAAAGAAAATTTTCCTAATTGGACGTTTAAATGATTTGATAATGGAATGACTACACGAGTGATTAGTTTTAAGCCTATAAATAATTTTGTGTAAAGAGAATGAAAAATCTTCATCTTGGCGAGAAGTTAGATGATAAGCTGAGGAGGATGTTTTGATTATGTCAATCATACCAAAAGAAGTAATTAGGGCTTGCTGAACGATAGTCAAACTCTTTTAAATACTGGTTTAGAGATGCGTTTTTTGATATAATAGTGCAAGATAATTACGAAATTTTATAAAAAATGACAACAAGACGGAGTTGCTTCACCTGTATATAGTCAGGGACAAGTAATTGCCCTAATTCTATAAAGTGTCGTATTCTTACAAGTATTACGTTACATCTTAATGTAGAATAGAATTATCAATTCCGAGATGAAAAAAAGAAATTTTGTTAAAAATTAAGGAAAATATTATAAGGAAGGAGTCAAAAACATGCCGGTTGTAAAAATTGATATGGTGTCAGCAACTAAGGAAACTAAAAAAGAACTGATCGAAAAAGTAACAGAGGTCCTAAGTGAAACAACAAAAATACCTAAACAAGCATTTACAGTAATTATCAGTGAAGAAAGTGCGGATAACTTTGGTGTAGGTGGAGTTCAATTGTCAGAAATGAAAAAGAAATAGTTAAAATCATGAAGGGATTATGATGAAATTTAAAAGATGGGCAGTAATTCCAAGTGAAGTTGCTGCCTATCCCTTCTTGAATATAACTAAAGTGAAGGTGGTACTATCGATTATACTGATAAGTATTACAACTGTTGACATTTAGTCAAGGCTGAATTTTAATCTTGTTCATAATCATAACGCATATGTGATTTCAAAGCCGGTTTATCTGACTGAAAATGCCTGGGTGAATAGCTGGTATAGTTTTTAAAGACTTTTCCAAAGTGAGATTGGTCATAAAATCCATGTTTATACGAAATATCTGTTAAGCTGGATTCATTACTATAGAGTACATCCTTTGAGGATTCTTCAAATCTGATAACTTCCCTAAACCTTTTAGGGCCAATGCCGATATATTTTTTAAAAATACGTTCCAGTTTTCTTAATGAAATTTGATTCGTTTTACAAAACGCCATTACATTTGTATCTTGTACACTCAGAAATTCCTCAATAGTTCTACAGTCAAGTTGCTCTTTTTTTGTAGCATTTAAATGCGTTACAAATGATTTTTCGATTGATTTTACAAATCTTGAAAATCCATCGAATTGATCTAAATGATATGATAATTCTTCCCAAAGAGGATCATTTACATCGCTCAAATTTATTATTTTATTGACAAACTGGCTCATTGGTTGTCTTATAAAGAAATAAAAACCCCAAGGAGTAAAGCTGATTCCTGCCGATTGAACCTTCCCTCTCTGAGTGACTTTTACGGATTGTTTTCTCATTCCATGAAAATGAATGCTTTCAGGCCGAATACTTTTTCCGTTATCATAAACGAAGTCACCGCCAATAGATATAATTAAATCAACGTGATCCATTGGCAGCAATAAACTCTCACTATAGAAATCTGTTTCTTCACTATAGACATGCCAATAATGCCGAATATATCTTTTTAATAGTGGCGTGACTTCGTTATAAAATTCCATTTTTATCAATCCTATCACCTCCTGATTTGGCCGGGGTAAATGAATACAAGC
>JAKSCF010000542.1 GCA_022360735.1 Clostridia bacterium | reverse complement strand
TTTTTCATGCTTCCTTTTCGGTATGCTTCATCCAATGCAATGGGTACAGAAGCAGCTGACATATTGCCATAATCATGAATATTTAAATACACTTTATCCATATCAATTTTTAGTCTCTTCGCTGCATTCTTAATAATTCTAACGTTAGCTTGATGCGGCACTAGATAGTCGACATCTTCTAATTTTAATCCGGCTTTTTCAATTGCCTCTAAAGAAACTTCCGCCATTTTTCTAGCGGCAAATTTGAAGACTTCACTCCCATCCATTACTATAGTATGTAAATCTTTTTCTACTGTTTCATATGTTGCAGGCATTCGAGTTCCTCCTGCAGGCATATAAAGAAACTTCCAACCGGTTCCATCTGCTCCTAAAGCAGTAGATAAAAGACCGGCGTTTTCTTCTTCTGTCTCTGTTACGACAGCTGCTCCGGCGCCGTCTGCAAAGAGAACTGCTGTTTTTCTGTCGTTCCAATTCACTATCTTGGAAAGCACTTCTACGCCGACAACCAATACTTTCTTTGCCTGCCCTGACTTGATAAACGCAGCTGCAGTCGATAAGGAATAAAGAAAGCCTGTGCATGCAGCGTTTAGATCAAATGCAAATGCATTAAATGCTCCAAGCTTATCTTGAATAACACAAGCTGTTGAAGGGAAGGGCATATCCGGAGAAAGCGTGGCCGTAATAATTAAATCTATTTCTTCAGCGGTTACGCCTGCATCCTCTAAAGCGATCTCCGCCGCTTTAACCCCCAGGTCTGATGATGCAGTAGATTTATCTGCAATCCTTCTTCTTTCTATGCCTGTTCTATCTACAATCCATTCGTGCTTTGTATCCATTATTTTTTCCAAATCGTAATTGGTCACAATTTTTTCAGGCAAACAACTGCCTGTTCCAATAATTCCTACTGACTTATCCATCTTTCATCTCCTTTGATTTTATTGATTCTATCTGACTAACTTCATCATGTATCATTTCTACAACATTGTTTTCAACATACGGCTGTGCTCTTAAAATAGCATTTTTTACCGCTTTCGCTTTAGAAGAGCCATGCATTTTTATCACTGCACCTTTTACACCTAAAATCGGTGCTCCGCCATATTCGGAATAATCCAGCTCTTTACTCATTTCTTTTAATTTACCGGACATAATAAGTGCCCCAATTTTAACCAGGAAGCTCTCCTTCAATTTTTTCTTTAAAAGGTTGATAAATAAATCAGCGATACCCTCAGATAGTTTTAATATAACATTACCAACAAACCCATCACAAACCACAACATTTGCTTTACCTTCAGGAACTTCACGAGCTTCAATATTTCCCTGGAAATTTAGATGAGTCTCTTTCATCAATTCAAATGCTGTTTGTATCGTCTGAGTGCCTTTTGACGCTTCTTCACCTATATTCACTAGGGCTACCGACGGATTTTCCATGCCCAATACTTTTTCACTGTATACGCTTCCCATGATTCCAAATTCTACCAGGTTATGGGGTTTACACTCTGCATTAGCACCGGAATCAACCAGCAAGAACGGTTTTATACCCGGAAAAATTGAAGCAATAACCGGACGATCAATCCCGGATATTCTTCCTATTATGAACAGCGCACCTGTCATGATAGCACCTGTATTCCCTGCAGATATGAAAACATCTGCTTCTTTATCTTTTACCATATTCATTCCAACTACAATGGAAGAGTCTTTCTTTTTCCTAACCGCTTTAACAGGCTTATCATCATTGGTAATCACTTCACTTGTAGGTATAACACTTAGTCTTGATTTGTCGTAGTCATATTTTTCTAATTCTAATTGAATTTGTGTTTCATCTCCTACTATAGTTATATGGGCTGTCATTTCTTTAATTGCATCGACACAGCCTTTCACTATCTCAGTAGGAGAATGATCGCCTCCCATACCGTCTACAACTATCTTCATAGTGTTCCTCCTTATTTTTCATTGTTTGCATCCTCAATAGGTACTAAAATAAATTTTCCTCTAAACACTTGTTCCTGCTTAACATAAATCTTTACATGGACAAAAAAGCTCTCATCCCTTTGTCTTGTAACTTCTGCTTTAGCAACTAATTTATCGCCTACGCTGACAGGTTTTCTGTATTTCATATTCGCTACGCCTGTCAGTGCAGCTTTAATATTGATGACGGCTAACGCAAGAGACTCTGCCATGGAAAAGATGTAGTGGCCTTTTACTATGTCCGTTTTCTCAAAAGCCATTTCACGATTGGCCTCTAAAAAAGAAATGCCATAACGATTGACATCAAGGTCAATAATCTCTCCAATAAGCTCAGATATTCCTAAACCGACTATTTTAGAGTAATTTTTTTGAGCAGCGGCTTTCATTCTTTCCCGCAGCTCGGGAATACCTAATTCTAGTCTATCTAATCGTATGGTTTGAATGCTTACATGAAACATTTCACTTAATTCATCATCTGATACAAACGGTGTTTCCGTAATTATTTTCTTTAATTCATAATGTCTTTCAGTTTTTTTATTTTTTTTCTTCACCAAGTATACCTCCATACAATTTTTAGTACCTGGTACTAATAGTATATATAACATTATATGTGATTGCAACAAAAAAAATATTCCA
>JAKSCF010000568.1 GCA_022360735.1 Clostridia bacterium | reverse complement strand
TAAATCATTAAAAGCGCAACTATCTTTTCTTCCATTAGGCTAAAAATAAACATTAACGAAAGAAATTATTAGTAATAATTATAAATAAGATATGACTCTCCGCTTTTTTCAAAAGTCCACTAATATTAGAATCCTTTGAAATAATCTTGTAGTGCATTGACACAGATCAAACATTATATGCAATGCCCCTATACCACTTGGGTTAAGTGGTTATCCTTAAATTATTTTAATATGGAACGAATTAGAGTTTTGAATGAATCGAAGTTTGAAAGATTGACAAAAGCTGAAATGACCAATGTTAAGGGAGGTTGGGGATGTTTATCCTGTAAAAAGAGAAGTAGAAAAATTCCAATATCTGTACGTATAGAACCTTCAGGTCATACAGTTAGTGTTTAATTAAACTTCTATAAGATGAATGAGGAGATAAATACTTTCTCCTCATTATGAGTTGTTATAAAGTGAATATAATTAATCAATTAAGAGTAATTTGACGGTAATACTACTAAATTCCTAAGTCACATGAAAACTACATTTCTAGTAGCAGTGCAACTATTGTTTATTTTTATATATTCTTTCTCACAAAAGTCTTTTAACAGAGAAGAGTACCTTAAAGCTACAAGTAACGATAAAACAGTCTTCACTCAGGAAAGACTATATAAATTTGTAGATATAATTAAAAAATACCATCCATACAACTCTGACTCTATCAATGGAGAACCAATAAAGGCTATCATTAAAAATCTTGACTGGCCTAAAAAACCACTAAACGATGCTGAACTTGTTTTTCATATTCGCAAGTTTCTTGATTATATGACTGAAGAAGATCCACATATTGTTGCCATTCCTACACTTCGAAAAACAAAAGATTACAAAGTAAAACTATCAATGCTAAAAACGCCTCCTTTCTGGGGATTACATGTAAATGACACCTTAATTATTCATAAAAGCCTAAACAAAAAACTGAAACAAGGTGACAGAATTTTGACAATTAACAGCATACCTGTATCAGAGGTAATTAAATACAATTATAAATACCGATATGTAAATATGGCAAATATGATGTGGTACTATCATTATAATATATCTGATACCTATGAAATAGTTTTACAAAGAAATAATAAAGATATAAAAGTAGATGTTGAAGGTATTCCTTTCAGTGAATATTATGCCAATAATGGGTTGTTCTGTGAAAGTAAAATATACAATGAACACCGTGTAGGCTACTTTAACTTGCGAACTTTTGAAACTAATCGCTATATCTTTAAAAAACTAAATTCCTTTTGTAAAACACTAAGCAAAGAAGGAATTCAAAATTTGGTAATTGATTTACGTGAAAATACAGGTGGTTCCGGTCATATGTTAGATGCTTTCTTTTCTTTATTCTGTTCATACGACAGTATTCCTTATTTAAAAAGTGCATTTGTCAGAGTATCTAAAGTAACAGAAGATTATGGCTTCTCTTCATCAGAAACAGGAAAACTTTTGCCATTACCCAAAAGAGAAATACATAACACTGTCATATTAAACTCTAAATATTATGTTGGTCCAATAAAGCTATTTGTTTTAATAAGTGAGAATACAGCTTCGACTGCAGCTACATTTGCTAATGTGATACAGTATAATAATATGGGAAAATTGGTAGGAGAACCTCTAAAAAAAAATGCACTGAAATATGGCGAAATAGACCAGTGGAATTTTGGCTATCTTAACCTTACTCTTTCAACTGTTGAATTTAACGAATACACTAAAGCTAAAAGTGGTGTGTTAATACCCGATATTGAAATCCCTTATATAGCTAAAGATTATATGCAAGGGGGTGATCCTGTTTTAGAGAAACTATTGGATAAAATTAAAAAGAACCAACGGTAACAATGGTAAAAAAAGAACATAAAGCAAACTGGTCAAAGTTTAATTTTTTAAACGAAGAAACAGGTTTCTTATATAACTCATATTCCAACTGTTTATTTCAATTGGATAAATCTATTTTAAAAGAGTTGAAATGCTTAATGAAATCAAAAAGTTACTGCTTATCTAAAGAGGAAATTTGTTTCCTTAAAGAAAATAAAGTGATTGATAATGACGATGAAGCAAGTATAGAGGTTTTACATCACCAAAGCTTATCAAGAATATATAATAAAAAACATTTAGTTCTAACCATAGCCCCCACTCAAAATTGTAATTTTGATTGTAAATATTGTTTTGAAAAATGGAGAACTCCTGGCAAAATGAATGATAATGTTGAGGATGCAATCATTAATTATCTGAAAGAACAAAAGAAACTAAACGGATTAGAATCTATAAGTTTAACCTGGTATGGAGGAGAGCCTCTACTTGAAAAGGAAAGAATATTATCATTGGGAAGTCGTATAAAAAAACTTGGATTTGAGATGTTGGAAAATGAGATAATAACGAATGGTTACCTTTTCGATGAAAAATGTTATAGTATTTTATCTGAAATTGAAATTGAATCAGTTCAAATAACCATTGATGGTTTTGAAGAATTACACAATCAAAAAAGACCTTTAATCGGAGGTAAACCAACTTTTGATACTATTGTAAAGAATTTAGATAACTTTTTTAAAAGCAACTATAAAAATGATTTTTTAATTGCTATTCGAGTAAATGTAGATAAAAGTGATGTTGACCACTTCTTGTCAACAAGAAAATGGCTAAAAGAAAGATATTCAGCTGATAATTTGGTTGTGTACCCTGGTTGGATACATCGGGACGAGGCCCATCCTTCCAGATGTAATTGTTTGTCTCGAAATGAAGCCACAGATGTTGTTTTGAATTTATATGAAAAAGAAAATATTCAAATTGAAGAACTATATCCAGGCGATATAAGTTTTGAATGTCTTGTCCGAAACCCTTATAGCATAATAATTGGTTGGAAAGGAGAAATGTATAAGTGTTATGAAGATATTGGTGTTGAAGAATTGATAATAGGCAATATTCTAGACAAACAAATATGGAGTAATATAGAATTAATTGCTAAATACTCTGTAGGGCTAGACCACTTTCAAGACCCAACTTGCAGGGCTTGTCCATACTTACCGATATGTCATGGAGGATGTCCTAAAAGACGTTACGAAAACAAGTACGAAGGTAAAAATAATGATTGCTGCACTCCATTTAAAGGAAGGTTAGATGATTATATCAACTTATTAACTCATAAAGACTAATCCTTATTTAGTTCTTAAATAAACTTACTAAACAGACTGAATTTGGATACATTTCCATTCTATACACAGCCTGACATGATGGATTGTGGTCCTACTTGCCTGCGTATGGTAGCAAAATTTCATGGCCGTCATTATGCATTGGAGACGCTTCGTCAATATAGTTATATGACTAAGCAAGGGGTTTCGTTATTGGGAATTAGCGAGGCTGCCGAAGCAATTGGTTACCGTACTATGGGGGTAAAAGTTGATTATCAGAAATTGCTGAGTGATGCTCCTACTCCATTTATTGCACACTGGAATCAGGAGCATTTTGTGGTGGTATATAAAATCGATGCTAAGAAAGTATATATAGCTGATCCATCTCATGGTAAGATCATTTACACAAAACAGGAATTTATTAAGTGCTTTTCTTCCGATATGTCAGATGGTAAGGAAGTTGGCTTATGTCTATTGCTTGAACCTACACCTGATTTTTATGCAAGAGATGATCAAGAAATCAATAAAAAATCCTTTTCATTTTTATTCAGATACATCCG
>JAKSCF010000020.1 GCA_022360735.1 Clostridia bacterium | reverse complement strand
GTTTATCTGCTATCAAATTTTCTCCAAATTAATGCGAACACGAATATTTATGCACCTGCATTCAATTTGTCTACAAGCTAAGTCCTTTTTTCTATTGTGAGTTATTTCTAATCCTTATTTTCTTAGCAGTAATATTTTTCCCCTTTATTTTATTTTCCTGTAAAGCTTTCCAGACCATATCCCCCTTTTTATTAAATACCTCAATATAAGAGCAAGTGTCCTGAATGTCAATAATGCCTATATCATCCGTATGCATTCCTTTAATATTCATAAGAGCTCCCAGTATGTCAGCAGGTCTCATTTTTTTCTTTTTGCCTGCATTGATACGTATTCTTGTAATGTCTTTATTAAACTTTGCCGCTTTTTCTACTTTCGCTTTAGGTTTCTTTTCTAGATTTTTATTCCTTAATACTTTCTGAATTGAAGCGCTTTTTTTAGGAATTTTATAACCCAAATATGCTTGAAGATCGTTTAGCCTATCTTCTTCCAGCAATGAGACAAAAGAAATGGCAATACCTTTTTCTTCTACCCGCCCTGTTCGTCCAATTCGATGAACGTAATTCTCATTTTCAAAAGGAAGATTATAATTAATAACAAGTGATAAACTATCAATGTGAATGCCTCTAGCAGCTAGGTCTGTCGCAATAAGAAAATTAAACTGTCCTCTTTTGAATCTTGAAATAGTACGCAATCGAAGGTCTTGCTTCATGCCGCCATGCAATGCTTCACAGTGATATTTTTCACGTTTCATTCTCATGGTCAACTTCTCAACTTTTTCTCTCGTATTGCAAAATATCATGCAACTTTTTGGTTCTTCTTGATTCATAATATTTTTTAATAAGCTAAATTTTTGTCTTTCTTCAGCTTCATAATAGATTTGTTTGATTTTTTCTGTAGCCGGAGCCACAGAATGAATCTCAATACGTTCCGGATTCACCATGTATTTAGAACATATTGCTTCGATTTCATCAGGAATTGTTGCAGAAAATAATAGAGTGGTTCTGTCAGGTGGAAGCTTATTAATGATAGCTTCAACCTCTTCTATAAAACCTCTATTGAGCAACTCATCTGCTTCATCTATGATTAAATACTTAATATCCTCAAGATTCACATGTTTTCTTTTGATGTGGTCACTTATTCTGCCTGGAGTAGCCACAATAGCATGCACTCTTTGTTTTAACTGTCTTATTTGTATATATATAGGCTGCTTACCGTAAATTTTGACACTTCTAATTTTTTTATATCTTCCTATATTAGCAATCTCATCGCTCACTTGTACGGCTAATTCTCTTGTAGGGGTCAATACCAACACCTGAGGATTTTTATTTTCTAATTCTATTTTTTCACAAATGGGAATACCAAAAGAGGCAGTCTTTCCACTGCCTGTATCAGATTTTACAATTAGATCTTTTCCTTTTAAGACCAAAGGTATGACTTTTTCTTGAACCTCCATTGGTCTTTCATATCCTAATATTTCTAAAGCCTTTATTATCTCATTATCTATTTTATATTTTTCGAACCCTGGTTCATTCATTTTATCAACCTTTCAATTAATAGCAAACCTAATTGAAGTCCTTTATAAATTCCAATAATTTCGGATTATTTTCAAGACATTGCGGCCCCATAATACTGCCTTTTAAACCATTGGCTTTTAATGTGCCAAAAGACAAAGGAGATGCGGACGATAAATCGTATTCAACCAATACCTTTAATAACATAAAGTTACGTTTAGGTGCTTGTCCCTTTTTCTCTTTTATATAATGATCCGCTTGTTTCATAGCAAATTCTGTTGGTATATTCATATCTGCTACTTGACACTTAAAACAAATTTGTTTGTGCGGCGCACCACAGTAAATATAAACGATATCGTCTATATCCACTTTGCTTGTCATAGGCCAGACAACTTGATCTTCCTTTGTAAAAGCCCCTATTACATCATAAAGTTTTGGATTAGCCGGATAAATCCAATGTCTCATTTCATCACATCCTTTAACCCATATTATTCACGATAAATTCCAAAATACTTGTACCTTTTAAGTAGTTTCCATGAATAATCTGGGTTTAACCTAATTCTTTTTTTATGTTTTCCAAAGCCAGATGCGCTAACTCATGCCAGCGATTTTCATATTCACCGGGTATAACAAACCAAGCCTTAAGAGGTGGTTTATTTTTAAAAGGATTAAGCCATGCCCAATTAGATAACCCTAAAGATTCTGGTTCAAAACTTTTCCCAAGTTTAAAAACCATACTGTCTTTGTAATAAAATGCAAATACTTTTGTTTTATATGTAATACCTTCGCTTGACATCATTCTGCCTATTTCCACGTTTTCCAGTTCTGTTAATTCCGCCCGAATATGATTAAAGTATTCTCTAAAATCTGACATCTCATACTCCTTTCATCTTATTATATTAACTTGTCTTATATTATTATATCACTTTACATCTTCTTTGAAACCAAAAAAGGTACTTAATCCTTCAAGAATAATGTACTATTTTCTTTTATGTTAAGCTATAATTTAAGATAATAACCGTTGGAGGCGTAATATGAAAATAGATGTTTTTGGCGCAATACTTATAGATCAATGCATTGATGACAAAGGTGAAACAACAGAATCCATCGGCGGTTCAGGACTTAATATTGCTAGGGGTCTTCACCTGCTAGGACATGATGTTCAATACATCTCAAATATAGG
>JAKSCF010000237.1 GCA_022360735.1 Clostridia bacterium | reverse complement strand
GGTCAATACGACTGGATCTGTCAAAATTCACTTTAGTAGGAGCAACCACCAGAGCAGGGAGTGTGTCACCGCCATTAAGAGATCGATTTGGTGTTATATCCAAATTAGAGTTATACAAGCAGTCTGAGTTAGAAAAAATTATAAAGCGTTCTGCTTATATTTTAAACATTGATATTGACCCACCATCTTTAAAAGAAATGGCCCGACGTTCAAGAGGAACACCAAGAATTGCAAACCGACTTCTTAAGCGCGTACGAGATTTTTCTCAAGTAAAAGGCAACGGCAAAATTAATATTGACATTGCCAACAAAGCACTAAATTCTCTTGGAATAGATCAAATGGGTTTGGAAAAATTAGATAGAGAAATACTTAAAATGATCATTCACAAATTTAACGGGGGACCTGTAGGTATAGAAACCATTTCAGCGGCAGTAGGAGAAGAGAAAATCACCATCGAAGATGTATATGAACCATATCTGCTTCAAGCAGGATTTATACATAGAACACCAAAAGGTAGAATAGCTGCACAACAATCATATCAGCATTTAGGATTAGAGAAGGATGAAGATGAGCAGATTGTTTTTAAATAATAATTCGGGGGATATAATGATGGGAAAAAGAATAATGATATGGCTAATGGTAATGATATGTTGGATACCTATTCCGGTAAATGCGGAATACGATATACCTGAGTATGTTAAAGTAGGTGTAAGGAGCGGCAGTAATGCTGTAGCCACAGTAAAGTTAGCATCCGGCACGGGTTTTGACTTTGGCTATCTATCAGAAGGTAATTTTATCAGCTTATATGATCTATCTCATATCCAAAATTTATATGCAAGAAAAGACAGTTATTTCATTCACTTAAATGACTATTTTTATGAATACAATTATAATCCTCACAAAGATGAAAATAACTCAAATATTACCGGACCAATTCATATTCAATTGGGTGGAAGCTTTTCATCTAAAACGGATGCAGTTGATTTTATCAATTCTATAGAAGCTTTTAACCTTAGTCCCTTTCTTGCGCTAGACGGAAAATGGAAAGTATGGCTTGGATTTTATACGTCATATGACCAAGCAGAAAAACGGTTTGATGAGCTGAAGTATATTTTGCAGGATATTGATCTGACTGTTATCTCTAAGAATAGTAAGAGGGTACAGGTACTAGATGAAAAGGGAGATATACTTTTTATTTACAATCCAAGTAATGGTGATTATTACTTTAGTCCAAAGGATGATGCTTTGATTACCATGGACAATAAGGAGTTTAGAGGCAGCATAATGATCAAAAATGCATCCAATGGGAATATGACGCTCATTAATCGATTAAAAATGGATAAATATTTGTATGGTGTACTGCCTAAAGAAATGTCATATACTGCACCCATAGAGGCTTTAAAAGCGCAATCGGTAGCTGCAAGAAATTATGCTGTTGTTAACATCAATCGACATAAAAATGAAAATTTTCACGTATGTGCCTCTACGCATTGTCAAGTTTATGGGGGATATTCAGTTGAAAAACAATCATGCATCGAAGCCGTAGATGCTACCAGCAATATGATATTATTACATGATGGCCTGCCTATCTCCACTTATTATCATAGCAATAGCGGAGGGCATACAGAGAATATTGAAAATGTATGGGAAAGCGCAATACCATATTTAAAAGGTGTAAAAGATCCTTTTTCGAAAGATTATTTATGGGAAATATCTTATACACCAAAAGAATTGTCCGACGTATTGAGAATAAAAGGTTACAATATAGGAGAAATTCTAGATGTATATGTCGGTGGAATTTCAGAATTTGGCAGTGTACAGGTACTTGTGGTAGAAGGAACTGAAGGCACAGTTGCTTTAGAGAAAGATAATATTCGAAAAATCTTAGGGTATACTACAATAAAATCTCTGAAATTCGGGATACATAAAGATAACGCTTTATGTATTGAGAACAACTTATTAAAACAAAATCAGAAGGTTGAAAATATTTCTATTATTAATGGTGACGGTGAAGTTAGAAAGCTAATTGCCGGTGAAAGTATGATGATAACAAATGGTATGGAGATAGGGCCATTTTTAGAGAAACATGTAACCGATGCATATTATTTCAAAGGCAATGGGTATGGACATGGAATAGGAATGAGTCAAAATGGTGCAATCGCTATGGCAAATAGCGGATACACATTTGAAGAAATATTGAAACACTACTATACGAATGTATCATTGGTTGAAATTGTTGAAAATTAAATATAAATAGGAGAATATACGATGCACATAGATGAATTTGATTATGATTTACCGGAAGGGCTTATTGCCCAGCAGCCATTGGAAAAAAGGAATCAATCCAGATTAATGGTGATTAATAAGCAAACCGGATCAATAAAGCACCACAACTTTGATAATATATTAGATTACCTGCAAGCAGGAGATTGTTTGGTTTTAAACGACTCCAAAGTAATCCCGGCCAGACTTTTTGGAACTAAGAAGGATACGGGTGCCAAAATAGAGTTTTTGTTAATAAAGCAATTAAATGATGATCATTGGGAAACCATGGTTAAACCCGGAAAACGTGTAAAGCCGGGAGATATAATTATTTTTGGAGAAAATGAAGAACTAAGTGCTGAGGTTTTAGAGTATGGGGAAGACGGCACGCGTACGGTTCATTTTGACTATGAAGGTGTTTTTCTGGAAATTTTAGATCGAGTGGGACATATGCCGTTACCACCTTATATTAAAAGAGAGAGCCGGCAGTCGGATAAAAATAGATATCAAACGGTTTATTCAAAAAATGAAGGTTCTGTAGCAGCGCCTACGGCAGGGTTACACTTTACAAATGAGTTAATTGCTGCGCTTCAATCAAAAGGTATCAACATTGCGTATGTAACACTTCATGTGGGTATTGGAACATTTAAGCCTGTAAAGGCGGATAATATTTTAGACCATCATATGCACTTTGAAGAGTATCACATCAATGAAAAAAATGCAAAAATTATTAATGATACAAAAGCTTCAGGAGGAAGAATTATAGCTGTGGGAACAACATCCACACGTACTTTGGAAAGTGTTGCAGATGAACAAGGCAGGGTACATCCTACTGCTAAATCAACCGACCTCTTTATCTATCCAGGATATCAATACAAAATCGTTGACGGTTTGATTACCAATTTTCATCTTCCTAAGTCCACGTTGTTAATGTTGGTATCAGCTTTTTATAATAAGGAAGGAATATTAGACGCATACCAAACAGCTGTAAAAGAGGAATACAGATTTTTCAGCTATGGAGATGCTATGTTTATATATTAGAGGAAATAAATTGTTATTTAACCGGAGGATACATTAATGGATGCTGTAACATACGAACTGAAAAAAACTTGTAGTAAAACCAGAGCAAGATTAGGAAAATTAAAAACACCTCATGGTGAAATTGATACACCGATTTTTATGCCTGTAGGGACTCAAGCTACCGTAAAAGCTATGAGGCCGGAGGAGTTAAAAAATATAGGTGCTCAAATTATCCTTTCCAATACT
>JAKSCF010000476.1 GCA_022360735.1 Clostridia bacterium | reverse complement strand
GCCCTTGGATTGTACATAAGAGTGATATTTCTTTCCCTGTTGAATTAGATATTCAATGCTGGGTCAATGATGAGTTAAGGCAGAACTCTAATACAAAACGTCTGGTCTTTGACATTCCTTGCATTATCAGTGACTTATCGAAAGGCATGACATTGATTCCCGGAGATATTATATTGACAGGTACACCTGCAGGTGTAGGTCTTGGATATCGTCCTCCTAAATATTTAAAACCAGGCGATATCATTAAGTGCCAAATAGAAAAAGTTGGTACACTCATTAACTACATAGAAAGGTAATCTCATGAAGCATACTCTATCAAAGGACACCATGAATCAGCTTTTAAAATTTCAAAAAAGTGAAATAACAGAGTACTATATTTATAACAAACTGGCTGAAATAGAAAAAGATCCTCATAATCAGGCGCAATTAAGAAAAATTGCTGAGGAGGAACGAAAGCATTATGAAATCTGGAAATCCTATACAGGCGTAGAAGTACAGCCTGATAAAAAGGAAATATTTAAATACTATTGGATCACAAAGATTCTTGGGCTTACCTTTGGTTTAAAGCTAATGGAAAAAGGCGAAAAAAATGCACAAGAAATCTACGCTAAAATCATTGAAGAAATACCGGAAGCAAAAACCATCTTACATGAAGAAACACAGCACGAACATGCCATTTTAGACTTGCTGAATGAAGAAAAGCTTGAATATGTCGGCTCTATGGTATTAGGCTTAAACGATGCCTTAGTTGAATTGACCGGTGCTTTAGCAGGATTTACTTTTGCTTTACAAAATGCAAGACTCATCGCTCTCACAGGGCTTATTACAGGTATCTCTGCCTCTTTCTCAATGGCAGCATCAGAATATCTGTCTACTAAATCAGAATCCAACAAGGAAGAACAGCAGCATGCCTTAAAATCAGCAGTATATACAGGCATTGCTTATATTTTAACCGTAATTTTCTTGGTTCTCCCTTATTTTATTTTTCAAAACTACTATATCTCTTTAGTTTCTACACTGCTTACAGCTGTTTTAATCATTTTCCTATTTAATTTTTATATTTCGGTTGCCAAAGACTACTCTTTTAGACAACGTTTCTTTGAAATGACTTTCATCAGCTTAGGGGTTGCAGGCATATCCTTTTTAATTGGTGTTGTCATTCGTTTGACTTTAGGTGTAGAGATTTAACTTTGACCATCTTCAAAATTTAGATGGCAGATAAGCTATGGACAAACAAATATTAACTACTTTCGTATTTCTTTGAATACCTCTCCGATAGAATCATTAATAATTACATCTGCTCTGTCATCATAAGCCGTCTCTCCCTTATTAATCAAAACCAGGTGTTCTCCTTTAAAATAATTTACCAATCCTGCTGCAGGATATACTAAAAGGGAAGTGCCTCCTATTATAAGGGTATCTGCACTTTGTAAAGCAATAATTGAATCATTAAGAACGTCTTCATTTAACGCCTCTTCGTACAGCACCACGTCAGGTTTAATAATTCCACCACAAACCGTGCATATTGGAATTTTTTTTGATGCTATTACCTGATGGAGTCCATAAAATGTATTGCAGCTCATGCAATAATTCCTGTAAACAGACCCGTGGAGCTCATATACGTTTTTACTTCCTGCTTTTTGATGAAGACCATCAATATTTTGGGTAATCACTGCTTTTATTTTGCCTTCGGCTTCTAATTGCGCTAAAGCCTTATGAGCATCATTAGGTTCAGCACTTTCATATATCATCTCATTTTTATAAAAATCAAAAAAAGTATCCGTATTATTGGTAAAAAAAGTTCTACTCAACATTTCCTCAGGTGGATGACTATATTTTTGAATGGCATTGTACAACCCGGCTTCTGATCTAAAATCAGGAATATTGCTTTCTGTAGAGACACCTGCGCCACCAAAAAAAACAATATTATTGCTTTCTAAAACTATTTTTTTTAATTCATTGTACATTTTATCACCTCAATCCTTTTAAATAGTATCTCTATGCTACCAGATACCACTTACTATTATAACGCATTAATGTATAATAAAGTTAAACTTTAGTATATTTTTCATTCAATTTTTCTTTCCTTTTCATTTAACGCTTCCCTTACTTCCTTTTTTGTTAATAGACATTGTCAGGAACATATGTTTGCTTTTGATTTGAGTTTGTGATACAATAAGAACATACGTTCGAGGCAATATATTTTGAATTGAGGAGTTATTATGAGCAACGCAAAAACATTGGAAAAATTAAAGGTTCTGGCAGACGCCGCTAAATATGATGTTTCGTGTTCCTCCAGCGGTGTGGAAAGAAAAAATAAAAACGGTATAGGGAATGCCAGAAACTTTGGTATCTGTCATTCTTGGTCAGCAGATGGCAGATGTATTTCTCTTTTAAAAATTCTTATGACCAATAAATGCATCTATAACTGCACCTATTGTGTTAATCGGTGTGAAGCTGAAACCAATAGAGCCAGTTTTGAGCCCAAGGAAATTGCTGAGCTTACTTTTGAATTTTATAAGCGAAATTATATCGAGGGATTGTTCTTGAGTTCTGCTGTTGAAAAAAGTCCTAATTACACCATGGAAAAGATGTTAAAAGCGCTTCAGCTTCTTAGAAATTCATATCATTTTCATGGGTATGTTCATGCTAAAGTCATTCCCGGTACCGACCCTATTGTTATCAATCAAATTGGTTTACTTGCAGACCGCATTAGTGTGAATATTGAATTACCCAGTAAAAACAGCTTGCAGCTTCTCGCTCCTCAAAAAAAGATGAATGATATTATTCATCCAATGAAGCATATTAGTCAACAAATTATTGAAAATAAAGATAATAAAAAACATTATAGAAATGCACAAAAATTTGTATCTGCCGGTCAAACCACTCAAATGATTATTGGTGCCTCAAATGAAAATGATTATCATATATTAAACGCAACACAAAAAATGTATCAAAAACTTAAGTTAAAGAGAGTATATTTTTCAGCCTATATGCCCGTTGTGGAATCGTCTCTTTTACCGTCTGTCGCTTCACCGCCGCCTTTGAAACGAGAAAACCGATTATATCAAGCCGACTGGCTGTTAAGGTTTTATCATTTTAAAGCTGAAGAAATCATTGATATGTCTTCACCCTTCCTAGACTTAGAAATGGATCCCAAAATGGCATGGGCCTTAAAAAATATTCATCTTTTTCCTATTGAAATCAACAACGCCCCTTATGAAGATTTATTAAGAATACCTGGATTAGGATTACATTCTGCATACAAAATAATGGGACAACGCAGAAATAGATCTATCAAATTTGAGGATTTGAAAAAAATGGGTACTGTTTTAAAAAGAGCACAATATTTCATTACTTGTAACGGAAAATACTACCCCTCAACGCCTTTAGACCCCATACAAATAAAAAAGGCCCTCCACCCTCCGGAGCCCCAGGAGCAATTGACGTTTTGGACTGTGCATTGATCGATAAAGATTTCTTGAGAGTTTTGGTTGGGCACGGAGACCCAACCCTACATTTTAAATGATAATTAATAATGAATAGTTAATGGTTAATAATTATAGTTAGAATTTGTTCAACAAATTCTTTCTTTTAACATTCTTGAAGATTTATTGTGAAACAATAAATCTCACCCTTAATCATTCATTATTAACTATTAATTATTAATTAATTGAAAGGGTATTTCTATGAATTACTTATATGATGGGTCTTTTGAAGGACTTCTTACATGTATTTATGAACATTACTATATGAAAAAAGCAGCAGGAATCTATGTCAAAGGTCAGTATCAATCAGATTTATTTCATGTATGTAAAGAAATAGAAACTGATTTAGAAAAGTCTGAAAAGGTTTATCAAGCTATTATGAAAAAAATATCTCAGCAAGCACTTAGAAACACTTATCATTTGTATTTATCGAACTCTTATGAAAAAGAAACTTTGATATTAAAATATTTGATTAGAGGCTTTAAAACAGGTAAATCCATCGATGAGCTGCATTCAGATGAGCTCATTCATCAGGTTCATCTGATTACAAAAAGAGTATCTTTAGAATGTCATCGATTTTTAGGACTGTTAAGATTTTCTGATATCAACGATACTCTTTATTCTGAAATTGAACCTGACCATGATATATTAGTGCTTCTTGGCGATCATTTTTCAGACCGATTAAAAAATCAGAACTTTATTATACACGATAAAAAAAGAAAAAAAGCCCTATGGTCTAAAAAAGGAGATTGGTTGATTTCTTCTTTCGATATTCAAGAAAATATCAAACTAAGCCATCAAGAATGCGCTTATCGAGATTTGTGGAAACACTATTATAAGCATATTTCAATTGAAGGAAGAGAATATAACAGACTAAGAAAACAATATATGCCTACCCGATATTGGAAACATCTTCCTGAGATGCGTTAGCTCTCCTTTCATAACTATCCATTGCAAACAGACATGCCCCGACCGCACCTATTATTTGAGGCTCTTGTGGGATAACAAGTTTTTCGTTTAAATAGGTCTCTATAGCATGGACAATCCCTTTATTCTTAGCTACACCTCCGGTCATCATATATCTTTTTTGTTTTCCCACTCTTTCTACCATTGAAGCTGATCTTTGAGCCATAGAACGATGAATAGCTGTCACAATATCTGCTTTTTCTTTGTTTTCAGCAATTAATGAAATGACTTCTGATTCTGCAAAAACGGTGCACATACTTGTAATCTCTATGGGCTCTTTTCGTGATGGTGCCATATTTCCCATCTCCTCCAGCGGAATCTCCAACGTCTTT
>JAKSCF010000021.1 GCA_022360735.1 Clostridia bacterium | reverse complement strand
CAAATGATGGGCTTTTTTCCCTGCTCATTTTAGTCCTTTCACGAACCGCATTAAATTTTCCAAGCTGCCTGCGTAGTTGTTTGAATAATCAAAGTAAGATATAATTATATAAAGTGAAATATAATAAATACTTTTAAAATGATTTATTTAGATTGATATATTTCCTTGTGGGGTGAGGTCATGAGAGTATTGATTGTTGATGATGAGATGATAGTACGGGAAGATTTAAAAAGTTTAATTAACTGGGAAAAGGAAGGTTTTGAATTGGTACTTGAAGCATCAAATGGAGCACAAGCACTCGAAGTGTTTAATAAATATTATCCTGAAATTGTTATTAGTGATATAAAGATGCCCGTTAAGGATGGAATTGAATTGTCAAAACAGATTTTAAAATGTGAAAAGAAAACACAACTGATTCTTTTAACCGCATACAAGGATTTTGAATATGCAAGAGGTGCAATAGATATTGGCATCAAGTCTTTTATACTTAAACATGAAATGACAAGGGAAAGCATGCTTAATGCACTAAATAATGCCAAAACAGAACTGGATAGAAGTAATTATATTGATGAAATCCATAAAAATGATTTGTTCAAAAATCTTCTTATGATAAAGAGTTTAAAGGACAATGAAATAAAAAAGCTGCAATATGATATGAACAAATTTTTTATAGAAAAAAAGTCTTACTATGCAGCCGTTCTTTTAATTGACAATTATAGAGTGCAAAAAATGAAATCCGACAATGAGGGCTGGAAAAATACTATATATAATTTTCAGAATTACCTCCAAACAATCCAATTAAAATGCTGCAATATAGAATACATTAGCGGTGGTGACCATTGTTTCTATTTAATTATCTCTGCTTTTCCGCTTTTTAATGAGATGAAGGAAAGAAACACAGCATTTAAAATAGGAGAGGAACTAACTACACTTATCATGGACGAACTTTCACAAAATGTTACCGTTGCAATAAGCAGATCATCAAGGAATCTTCTAAGTCTTTATTCACTAATGGGAGAAGCAGAAAGATTAGCGTATATGAAAGCTTTATCAGCAAAAAGGTCAGTTATATATTTTGGCGACATTGGAGTATCAAACAATAAGACTATTGAAACAAATTTAAATGTAGAACTTGACCAAATAAACCAGGCTGTAAGAAATAGTGATATCGAATACGCAATAAAAATGTTAAGAACTATTTTGAATAAAAATATTTTAAAACATAATGATATTGAAGGATTGAATAAATTAATTGAAGGACTGATGTGGTTATCAAATGGGATTATTGATGATTACTCCCTTAGAGATTATGAGTGTTACAATGCCATAAAAGACTTCTATGACAAACTCAATATGTACGATACGTTTGAAGATATTTCAGATAACATGGAAAATCTGTTAAAAGCGCTGAATTTGGCAATATCTTTAGTTACAAGCCTTAATTATTGCAAAATGATACGAGAGGCTATAAAATATATTCACAAAAATTTTATGAATAATCTATCATTAAATGATCTTTCTAAAGAGCTTCAGATAAGTAAAGTATATATAAGTCAGTTGTTTAAAAAAGAAACAGGTCAAAACTTTATTGACTATTTAACAACTTATAGAATTGAAAAAGCTAAGGAGCTTCTTAAAACTGGCAACTATAAAATTTATGAGATACCTGAGAAGGTTGGTTTTAGTAATCTCCAGTATTTCAGTGCAAAATTTAAGAGTGTTGTAGGAATGACTCCAAATGAATATAAGAACCATGTTGCATAGGGAGGGTGTACGTTGTTGCAAAAAAAAGGCAAGAGAAGTATTAAGTACAAGATTATCATTAATGTTGTTTTTGTACTGGTTTTAGCACTTACATGCACTGGAATATTATTATATGCTAGAATGTCTAAATATAGTGAAAAGCAGAAACTAGATGAAGAAAAAAGAATGATATCACAGATGATGCAAAATTTGAATTACTTATTCAATGATATTGAATTAATATATTTTTATGTAAGTAATAATGAAAGAATTATCCGTGCACTGAATTCCAATTCAATTCCACAAACCTATGAATCTTATGCTAATTCATCTCGAATATACGATGAACTGAAAAAATACCGTTTTTTTAGAGAAGACATTTTTGATATAACATTAGTTAATAACAATGAAGATATATATAGTCTTGGCGTACATAGTGATAAATTCAGAGAATACGTGAAAGAGAACTGGTACACAGACTTTTTACAAAGCAATAGAAAAGTTATGTATTCAGATGTGCATGAGATGGAAGTTAACTATATGGGTATGTCAGTGGATGAGAGAAAAGTTGATGCAATTAGTTATATGAAAAATATAATGGATGTTAACAACCCGGCAGTGCAAGTGGTGATTGTAGTTATTAGCATTCGAATGGATGCCTTTGAAAGGATGTTCTTGAGCTTCAACGATTTAAATAATCAGTATATATTGCTTGATGGAGAAAATGAGGTTATAAGCCATGGTGCAGATTTATTGGGGGAATATTCTATGGAAGTTGGCAAGCTTGAAGATGATCCAACATCAGCAGTAAT
>JAKSCF010000605.1 GCA_022360735.1 Clostridia bacterium | reverse complement strand
TAGCAGACGGCGACATCGATGTTAACATTTCAAGGAATACAAAAGATGAAATAGGGGTTTTGGCCAATGCCTTCAGTAATATGATCGATAATATTAAGGAACAAGCCAAAAATGCGGAAGCCATTGCAGAAGGCGATTTATCCATTAACATCAACGCAAAATCCGAAAAAGATGTTTTAGCTCTTAGCATGCAAAAGGTTGTACAAGAGTTAAGAAGCCTCATAGAGGAGGCGAATATGCTTTCAGAAGCAGCGGTAGAAGGGAATCTTGAAGTACGTGGCAATGCTGTTCAATTCAAAGGTGGATATAATGAAATTATAACAGGTATGAACAATACCATTGATGCCATTACAGAACCTTTAGATGTGGCGATGAATTTTATTTCAGAATTAGTAGATGGAACAGCCGCAGAACCTATACCTAACGTAGAACATTATAAGGGGTCCTATGGTGATCTCATTAAAAATCTTAACAGCATGTTAGATATCTTTATGGACATGCTAAATGAAGTGGCGGGTTTAACGGAGAAATCAATGGAAGGGGACCTATCCTATAGAGCGGATGTTACAAAACTTAACGGCAACTATGTTTATCTGGTAAAAGGAATCAATGATACTTTAGATGCAGTGACTCAACCCGTTCAAGAAGCTTCAGAAGTATTGCAAGAAATGGCTAAAGGCAACCTGGGTGCTAGAGTAACAGGTGAGTATAAAGGCGATCATGCAGAAATTAAAAATGCCCTTAACTTTACAGGGGAAACCATACAAGGATATATTGATGAGATTTCAAATGTACTGGGAAATATGTCTAATAAAGACTTAACAGGTCAGATTAGTCGAGAATATCTTGGGGATTTTATTAAACTTAAAGATTCTATTAATTACATACTGGAGCAACTCAATCTTGTATTAGCTGAATTTAATGCTTCGGCCCAACAAGTAGAATCGGGTGCTGATCAGGTGGCTTCATCCAGTCAAAACCTTTCTCAGGGAGCATCTGAACAAGCAAGCTCTATTGAAGAAATTGGTGCTACTGTCACAGAAGTAGCAGAACAAACAAAAGAGAATGCAGAAAACGCTAGTAAAGCCAATGAACTTTCTATGAAAGCGAAAGTAGATGCACAAAACGGTAATGCACAAATGAATGAAATGTTAAATGCAATGAATGAGATAAAAGATTCATCAAAGAATATCTCAAACATCATTAAAGTCATTGACGAGATAGCTTTCCAAACCAACATATTGGCACTTAATGCAGCAGTAGAAGCTGCAAGAGCAGGAGAACATGGAAAAGGCTTTGCAGTCGTAGCAGAAGAAGTAAGGAACTTAGCAGCGAGAAGCGCAAAAGCTGCAAAAGAAACAACAGACTTAATTGACAATTCTATAAATAAAGTAGAAGATGGGTATAAGATAGCTAATAATACGGCAGAGGCGCTTAATGAGATTGTATCAGGCGCTACAGACGCAGTGGAGATTGTAGGGACCATAGCCAATGCTTCGGTTCAGCAGGCAAATTCCATATCAGAAATCAATCAAGGTATTGAGCAAATATCTCAAATTACACAAACCAATACGGCGACAGCAGAAGAAAGTGCATCTGCCAGTGAAGAGATGGCAGGGCAGGCACAAATGTTGAAAGGATTAATTGAAGCATTTAGGTTAAGAGAGATTAATAAAGGAATAGCAGACCTAACAGGCAATATAGAAAATGAAGAACCACCTTTGCTAAAGGATGATAACCAAAGCTTAGAAAATGAAGAGGTTACTGGTCCAACTGACATAAAGGATATAGATATAACCCTTGATGATAATTTTGGAAAATACTAATAAGATAGAGGTAGGTCCTTTCAAAGTAACCGAATATTATTTTGAAACAGCCTACAAGAGATTTAGGCGTGTGCAAAACGCCCCTACTATGGTATGGCGTAGGGGCGTTTTGCGTATGTACATTGGTATATTCATTATCTAAAAAGGATAATACGATTTTTTAACAAAATTCGATATAAGATCAATATTAAAAGTATTATAATATATAATTTTTATATGGCTGTATATTTATACAGCCCAATGCATAAGGGATTAATATGGGATCTAGGTTTATAGGTAACCTTAAAAAACCTAAATAAATCGTATAAGGAGATGTAATAAATGAAATGGTTTCATAATTTGAAAATCAGTAAAAAGCTGGTATCATTTTTTGTACTTATTGCAATTATTGCTGGAGTAGTTGGTGGTATAGGATACATGGGGATGTCTACAGTTCAAAGATCTCAGGATGATATTTCTTCTGTAAGGCTTCCTGGTGTAAAGGCGCTTCTAACTATAAATGAAGCACAAACAGCTGTGGTAGTTGGAGAAAGAGGGCTGATTAATCGGAGAATGGTAGATCCCAGAATCAGAGACGCAGAATATCAATACATAGAGGATGCTCATGCTAGGGCTGAGGAGGCTTGGGCAACGTACGAATCTCTTCCTAAAACCAAAGAGGAAAGTGAAAAATGGGAGACTTTTGTATTTCTTTGGAATAACTGGGAAGAAAGACATAATGAAGTGGTGGATTTATCGAGAAAAAAAGATGAATTGGTGAAATCCGAAGACCTGGCATTTGGTGATCCAAAAATAGCTGCCGTAGATGAAGATATTTTATTTGCTTCTTTAGGTTCAAGAACTTCTTTCTTAGTAGCTGAGAAAGCACTGATCGATGTAATAGATGTTAATATAAATGAAGCCGAAAGACTTGATATGCTTGCAGATGCTGCAAATAAAAAGACAACATGGATTCTAATTATTTCAAGCGCAGCAGCAATGGTTATTGCAATTGTATTAGGTCTATTTCTAAGCGGAATTATAAGCAAGCCATTAAAACAAATGGTACAAGCTGCCAATAAGGTAGCAGACGGCGACATCGATGTTAACATTTCAAGGAATACAAAAGATGAAATAGGGGTTTTGGCCAATGCCTTCAGTA
>JAKSCF010000369.1 GCA_022360735.1 Clostridia bacterium | reverse complement strand
GATTGTTGGAATGGATTCAGAGCGTTCTATTTGGCTGAGCATGGTTTTGCTTACTCCTGTCATGGAAGAAACCTCACTGAGGCTGAGGCCCATCTTGTTTCGCGTGTTTTTCAGCTTTTCTCCCAGACCAGAAAAATCATTCATATAAAGATCATTCATGTAATTATTCATATAATATTACCTCTTTCAATTATCTTGCCTGATGCAGCCAGTCGCATACAAGTATTATTATAGCATACACCATAAAATATTTATGAGCAAGTTTTCTTTGCGAAAAGGAGGGTTTCGCTGCTGTGGCACATGAATTGGGTATTGACAAAGGCAAGGAATTCATATATACTTTCAATACACTATGACAGACATTCGTTCATTATTGCGAACATTTTATTATCTTTCTTTTTTATACCAGATCTTTCCTTGTGGTTGATTCACTTGATCATAGGTGAGATTGTACAGCTATGTGAAAAAAAGCATAGATTTCTTTATGTATGTAATCAGCGAGTAGAAAACATTCTTAAATATATTTAATTTAATTATGAGGAGGATATTAAATGGCAATTATCACCATTATCGGCGCCGGAAATGGTGCCCACGCATTGGCTGCCGACTGTAAACTTGGCGGCGCAGAAGTCAGAATGTATGAATTTACAAGATTCAATAATAAAGTCAAAGGGATCTTAAACAGCCGTCGTATTCGCTTTGAAGGCATTGAAATGAATCACGAAAATTTTAAGCGAAACGGCACAGCGGTCATAGACATGGTTACCTATGACATGAAAGAGGCTGTACAGGGGGCAAATCATATTTTGGTTTCTGCACAAGCTCAGGGTTTTGAGGAAATATTTGAAGAACTGGCTCCTCTGCTGGAAGACGGGCAGACTGTCAGTATTTTCCCAGATAACTTTGGGAGTTTAATTCTTCGCCGGATCATGCGGGAAAAAGGACTCAACACCAAAGTAATCATTGCAGGTTATTCATCCTTGGTCTACGGTGCACGGTTGACGGAGTTTAACAACACGGAGACAGAAACGGATGTTGTTAATGTCATGTACCGTGAAAATGAAATTCGAGTTGATACGCTGCCTTCCAGAGATTTTGATGCATACCTGTCTGCCAGTAAAGAGATTCCTGCATTGGATGCAACAGCTCTGATTCAAGGTGATACTGTATTGGATATCGGCCTTTCTAATGTCAACGTTCTGCTGCATGTTCCTGCAGTGGTATTAAATGCTGGAACCATTGAGAACTGGGGCATTATTCCCAATGTTGGTAGCCCTGATGCAGTTTATGACATCTATGCTCATGGTGTTTCACCTTCTGTGGGCCGTGTGCAATATGCGTTCTATGAAGAGCAAGTCGCTATTGCTAAGGCTTTTGGTGTAGGCATTTGTCCTGTTGAAGAAGATGTGCTGCAGTCTCGTATGGGACTCATTGGACAAATGATGTATGGGGAAGATTATCGTCTGCCCTTCTCTGAGCCTCTAGATCAGACGACTTGGCTGCCTGCTCCAAAAGGTGCACGTTTCACCATGGAGTCGAGGTATATAACTGAAGATGTACCTGTTGGTTGCTCTGGTGCTATTAGTTTTGCAAATGTTTTACAGGTGGAAACTCCGGTTATCCGTGCAATGACAAATCTGTCCAACATTATGATGGAAACCGACTACTGCGAAACTGGATATAATTTAAAGAACTTTGGCCTAGAAAAAATGACTGCTGAAGAAATGGTAGAGTATATGCGTACAGGCAAGTTAAAATCATAGCCTTTGAAACTCAAAATATAAAATTATTAACTAAAAACCAAGCAGCGTAATGTACAAAAGTATGTTACGCTGCTTCTTTTTAAATCAATTTCTAATTCATTTTGGGTTAACGCTTCAATCATTTCGTCTTCAATGTCTTTTTTATATAATTTTTCCAATCATATACCCTCCCTTGAAAACATATTATATAATTGATAATTTACAGATTTTACCTTATAATTATTATATATGATTGTATATTGGTAATTAATAAAGCGTAAATTAGGTCGGTTTGTTGGAAAGGAGTACAACATGTTTCAAAATTTTTATGGTGCAAAACCATTTACAACTTACTGGTATTACCCTGATGCATTGAGCAAAACGTGTGGAAAATGCCAAACTGAGCAAATGCATTATTTACTTCGATATCGTATTTATTTATTTGCAATAATGCCCATAATTCCTACAGGTACTAATTACTACTTAGTATGTTCGAATTGTGCAAATCATTATTACATCGATTCTGAAGATGAATTAATGAGTATTCAATCCAGTGTAAAAGATACAAAGCCGCTGAAGTATAGTAAGAATTCACAACTAGATTTGGAAGGCTACATAGAAGATGAACCAATGGTTTTTGGGACTGAAAAAGAATTGCGTAAAAATATCCAAATGCATATCAAAGATATGCATCGTTAGACATAATGTTAGTTGCTTTTTATGTTCTTTTTCTCGCCCTCACTGTCATTTAAGTTTATGATAAAATAAATATTATACACTTTGATATGAAAGAAGGGTGATG
>JAKSCF010000360.1 GCA_022360735.1 Clostridia bacterium | reverse complement strand
TAACGACAATATATTCTATATCGTTTTTCCTTAATTTTTCTACTACGCAGTTGTCTTTATTATATTCTTCAGATCTTGATGTATTATTATATATAGGAAGCTGCACAAGCATCAACATCTTTTCACTATCATTTTTCCAGTATTCCACATAAACCAGCAATACATTTTGATTGTGAGCTCTAACCGTAACACTTTGCTGTATATAACCCTCAGGTAAATATTCAGGCTCATGTACAATATATCCAAACTTGTCCTCAATTTCTTCCGGTGTCATAGCCGCTTCAATAAGTTCAGGCTTTTTTTCCCCTGGATCAGAATTATTGCTCACAATTTCATTTTCTTCCCTTACATCCAAATTTAGAAATCTTCTAACATAGTTCGAGTAGCTTTCACTGGTAGCGATATAGGCGCAGGTTACAGCTACAGCAAGAAATATTATTGCTGCACGCATCCATGTTATTCGCCTTTTTCGGGCCTTATTCTTGTTGTTTATTTCACTCTTTATACTTGCTAAAAGTGCTTGACTATCCGGTATTTCTTCTTCCATTTCTTCTTTAAGATTTTGTTTGATCCACTCATCAAATACATCTCTTTCTTTCACTTAAACCCCTCCTTCCTGCAATACCCCTGAAGTGATTTTATCTTTTAATATTCTTTTTGCTCTATGTAATCTGGATTTTACAGTTCCTTCTGTGATTTCTAATGTTTCCGCAATTTCTTTATAGGAAAATTCTCCATAACAATATAATATCAACACTTGTTTAAATTCTGACGCCATGTTGTCAAAATGGGCTTTAAATTGCTGCTTTAATTCTTGATTTTCAAGCTGTTTTTCCGGTAGATATTGATTTTCTATAGAATTTTCAAAGAGATACGCTTCATCTGAAGGCATTTCTTTTTGGGAGTAGCTGTATTTTCGCTTTGCTTTGTTAACAGCAATCTGTATCAGCCATTTTTCAACTGCTTTAGAGTCTTTCAGCTGAGATAATTTTTCAAATGCAGTGACAAAAGTGTCTTGTACGATATCTTTTGCCGTATCTTCATTTATGACAATTTTTTTAACGATATAGTATATTTTTTTGCTGTAATCCATGAACAGTTTTTCAATGATAAGCGTTTCGTTTATACTCATAGTGATCATCCTTATACGGTTTTCTTTTTCCTCATTATACACTGTTTGGATATGTTAATCGACATAAATCATTAAAATATCGGCAAAAAAAACAAGACCCTTTCGGTCTCTTTATAATTTGAATTTTTAAGTTTAAAACTGCGCACCTGTCCTTGACATACTGTTCCAAGCGCTGTTTATGCAGCAAGCTCAGATCAGGCTGCTCTGCGGCACATAGGAAGATTTGCTTATTGCTGCTTCCTTCCGGACCTGACACATTCACAAGTTCCTATTGCACAGGACCCAATCCTCAACACCCGCATACATAGGGCTGACCCTACAGCAGCATGCCTCAGACAGGAATTCACTCCTGCTATAGCGGATTGCAGGTTACAGGGCACCGCTACCTCCCCAGCTAGCACAGAATGGCGGAGAGAGCGAGACTCGAACTCGCGAGGCTTTGACACCCTACACGCTTTCCAGGCGTGCCCCTTAGCCACTCGGTCACCTCTCCATGAAACCATTTGGAGTATTCATTCTTTACGTTTAGTTAACACGCATTTTGTGCTTTTCATTAGCACGTCTTTCTAGTTTAGCAAAAAAAATAACTGTTGTCAAATGGTCATAATTGGATGAAAATCACCAGACTATTTTAATTCTAATACTGCTAAAAAAATAAATAAAAGGAAGTGTATGTTAATAAATAATATTTTATGGTAAAATAAAAGTAGAAAAGGTTTAAGATTTATTTGCTTTCAATTCTAATACTCCTTTTTATATTCGTTATAGTATTTAGCCGAAAATACTCACCTCTATTGATATGGTAATTCTTTATTTTATTCTCTCTATTATATTTTAGTTTGTTCATATAGCCTAAGATGACATAAATCAATCTCTATTGTTAACAATTATAACTTTAAATCATAATATATAGCATCAAGTAAAAAATTCCTTAAAATAAGACAAGATTTCTTTACATTTAAGGAGGGGGACGAAATGGATAAGGTTTTAGAGCTGACTCGCTAACACTTTTGGTAAAAAATTTGAAGATATTTTTTATCTTGAGGGGGGTAAGAAAGATGATCAATAGAAGTAAGTCAAAGCATGGTGAAATTTCTAAGCTTCTTACTTATAAGGCAGGTTTTTACTCTTTCATGGTATATGTGATATTTACATGTTTCAATGTAGGTATTCGTGTCTTGTCCATACCTGTATTCAAGAAAATACCCTATATATCCAATGACTTTATCTTTTGGTTTTGTGTAGGCACTTTTGTTTTTTTAGTTTTCATGTATAAAAATGATAATCAAGAAGGTTTCAGTTTTTATGGCAGCGTAAAAACAGTAAGCGTAATTGTTCCCATCAGCATTATATATCTATTACAGTCAGAAAAACTATTTACCATCCATGGCATCCTAGTCATAGTTATTACCTATATCGTATTGCTTCTTTTTCTCTATTTCAAATTACCTAAGTAATATTCAAAATAAATCTAATAATATCGTTTCAAGTCAGTAACTTTACTCAAAATTGTTATCATTAATTTTCTATTATTTCAAAAAATATTAATGGTGGGCACAAGGCCCACCATTATTTTGAGTATTCTCAGTTTATTGATATTTATTTCTCTTTGTATAGATGGTATGAAGTAACTCATGAGACTTATGACCTAAAGGCTTCTCAAGATATTCTTCGTATATACTTGTAATATACGGATTATCATGAGACTTTCTGAGCTCTTTTCCTTCATCCTCATCATACAGACCTTGAATCCTCTTTTTCCGAACTTCATCATTAGTAGGTCTAGGCTGGCCTCCACCGCTTATACAACCACCTGGGCACCCCATGACTTCAATGAAGTGATAAGGACTGTCATCTTTACTGATTTCATCCAGTAAAATTGAAGCACCTTTTAGGCCGCTTGTGGTTGCTATTTTTACTGTAACACCATTTAGAAACGCCCATTCTTCTTTGGCATCCTCTATTGTAATTTCTGCTGTTTTAATCCTTTCCAGTCCTTGGATTGGCTCTACATGAAGATTGTCAAATGGTAGTTCTCTTCCGGTTACAATCTCATACACCGTTCGTAAAGCTGCCTCCATTACCCCGCCCGGTACACCAAAAATATCTGCTGCACCTGATGAGAGACCTAAAGGATTATCCATTGTGCCGTCTTCAAGACCGTTAAAATATACGCCGGAGTCTTTAATCATCCTGGCTAATTCTCTTGTAGTAACAACAGCATCCACATTAGGTACGCCATTGTTAATCATCTCCGGCCTTGTAATTTCATATTTTTTAGCTGTGCAAGGCATAACAGAAACAACAAACATATCTTTTGGGTCTACATTAATTTTTTCAGCAAAGAAGCTCTTACATAGTGCACCCAGCATCATATGGGGTGATTTACAGGATGATAAATGATCCAGCTCCTCAGGGAAATAATGTTCAACATATTTTATCCAGCCTGGGCTGCAGCTAGTAATCATTGGCAGTACAGGGGGTTTATCGGATGCTTTAAATCCTGTTTTTTCTAACTGCTCATCGTTGATTATATTATTTGAGTACAAATAGTTTACGAGTCTTCCAAGCAGCTCTGTTCCTTCTTCGATAATGGTCAAGTCAGCAGCAAAGTTGGTATCGAAAACATAGTCAAAATTCATTTCTTTTAAAGCACTGGCCATTTTGCCTGTTACACATTTTCCGGGCTCATATCCAAATTCTTCGCCTAAAGCTGCACGAATGGCAGGTGCGGTTTGAATAATAACGGTCTTATTTGGATCATTTAAAGCGTCCCATACTGCAATTGTAGCATCCTTTTCAACTAAAGCGCCTACAGGACATACCGTCGTGCACTGACCACAGTATGCACAGGATGCAGACCCTAAAGGCAAATCTTGACCAGAACTTATTTCAGATGCAAATCCTCTGGATTGAGAATTTAAAATGCCTACACCTTGGACTTCGTTACATACGGTGACACACCTTCTACACAATATACATTTTGAAGCATCCCGAACAATTGATGGAGAAGTATCATCCATAAATACTTTTGATTTTTCTCCTTCAAGTCGTGATTGGTTTATTTGTATTAATTCTCCAAGTTCCTGGAAGGTACAATTTTGATTTCTTGAACATTCCAGACATTCTTTCGGGTGATCAGAAAGCATTAATTCATAAAGCACTTTTCTTGCACTTCTCACTCTGTTTGAATTGGTATGCACTACCATCCCTTCACTTACCGGGGTGATACATGAAGCTTGAAGATTTTTAGCACCATCTACTTCAACCGCACAAATTCTACATGAACCTGATTTATGGACACCCTCAAGGTAGCATAAACTTGGTATTAGGATATTGTTCTGCTTTGCAGCCTCAAGAATAGTCGTCCCTTCTTCTACGCTAATTTTTTTATTATTTATGGTTAGGTTTACCATTATTTCACCTCCTTTATTATTACTCTCTTCTATCACATCGTAGACATCTCATGGCTTCTGCTATGGCATTTAATCTGTGGAATCCCAAAGCGACTTCATCAAAACTATCTTTTCTATCTTCCACATCCATATATTCCATCGAGAATCTATCATGTTCAACCAAATCCGAATCATCCTCTGCAAGTGGTATGTCAATAGGTTCACCTTTGTTGAGTTCTCCTTTTCCACCAAGGTACTTATCGATGGAGCTTGCCGCTTTTTTGCCATCAGCTATGGCTGTTATGACCACATCGGATCCTCTTGCGACATCGCCTCCTGCAAAGACGCCTGACATGGTTGTCATTAATGTTTCATCATCTACAATAAAGGTCCCCCATTTTGTCACTTCTACTTCGTCTTTGCTTACAAACGGAAGATCTGAATACTGGCTGACTGCAGGAATGACATAATCTACATCGACCTCAAATTCCGAATCTTCAATTCTAGATGGCTTTCTCCTGCCGTCAGAGTCAAAACCTTTAAGTTCCATTCTTAAACATTTCACTTTTTCAACTGTCTCTGTTCCGACAAATTCGGTTGGTTCTACCAGTTCGTGAACAATGACGCCTTCTTCTATTGCATCTTCTATTTCTCGTCTGTCGGCAGGCATATCGCCCAGGGTTCTCCTATATAGTACGTGGACTTCTTCCGCACCCATTCTAACGGCAACTCTTGCAGAATCAATGGCTGTATTTCCACCACCTATGACCGCTACGATTCCGCCTAACTGGACTTCTTTATTAAGGTTAACATCTTTTAAGAAGTCTAATCCATGATAAACACCTTTTAGATTTTCACCTTTAACGCCTACTTTTCGAGAAATTTGTGTGCCTGTTGCGATATATATGGAATCATGCTTTTCTCTTAATTCCTCAAAAGAAATTTCCTTTCCAACTTCCATATCTGTTAATACTTGAATGCCTACTTGTTTGAGTGAATCAATTTCCCTTTTTAGGACTGCCTTAGGCAAACGATATTCTGGTATACCAAAGACTAAAACGCCTCCTGCAACCGGTTGAGACTCGTAAACCGTTACATCATATCCTAACCTTCTTAGGTAATAGGCACATGTCAAGCCTGAAGGGCCTGCACCCACAATACCTACAGATTTGTTTTTGCTGGGAAAGACTAAATCGGTAAAAGGTTCGTTATGCTTGAAAGCTTCATCAGCTGCATATCGTTTAAGGTCTACGATAGCTATTGGATCATCCAGCTGTGCTCTTCGACATTTACCTTCACAAGGATGGGTACACACTCTTCCGCATACGGATGGGAATGGATTTTCCTGTCTTATAAGGTTGTAGGCATCCTTTACTCTTCCTGCAGCAATCAATGCAACATATCCCGGTACGTTAACACCTGCCGGACAGGCATTCTCACATGGAGAAATGAATAGTTCTGCGCATACACCGGCACGACAATATTTTTGTTTGATGTGCTCATCATATTCATGTCTAAAATACTTTATGGTACTTAGAACAGGATTTGGAGCGGTTTGGCCTAAACCGCATAATGCAGTGTCTTTTACGGTTTTTCCGATTTCTTCAAGAAGCTCTACATCCCCCTCTTTACCTTCACCGGTGGTAATTCTCTCAAGAATTTCAAGCATTCTTTTGGTACCCAATCGACATGCGGCGCATTTACCGCAAGACTCTTCTTGTACAAACTCCATAAAGAATCTTGCCACGTCTACCATACATGTATCTTCATCCATGCATATCAGACCCCCGGAGCCCATAATAGCTCCAAGTTCCACAAGAGAATCGTAATCTACAGGGGTATTCAAATGTTCACTGGTTAAACATCCTCCCGAAGGTCCTCCGGTTTGTGCTACTTTAAATTTCTTGCCTTT
>JAKSCF010000246.1 GCA_022360735.1 Clostridia bacterium | reverse complement strand
TGACTATAGAATTAATAAATCTTGTGAAGAGATATAATCGAGATTTAGCTGTTGACAATGTCAGTCTGAAAATTGAAGATGGAGAAATATTTGGTTTACTGGGACCTAATGGTGCTGGTAAAAGTACAATAATTAAAATGATTATGGGACTTTTAAAGCCAAATAGTGGTGAGATTACTGTCAATGGTATGGATATTACAAAAAAATTACTGGAGATAAAGAAAATTCTGGGTTTAGTTCCTCAAGATTTAGCCATTTATGATAGTATATCAGCAAGAGAAAATGTTGAGTACTTTGGTAAGCTCTACGGTCTCAGAGGGAAGGATTTGAAATCAAAAGTTAATGAAGCTTTAAAATTTACGGGACTCTTAGAAAGACATAAAGTAAAACCAAAAAAATTTTCGGGTGGGATGAAAAGGAGACTCAATATAGCATGTGCTATCATGCATAATCCCAAAATTATCATCATGGATGAGCCAACTGTAGGAATCGACCCTCAATCAAGGAACCATATTTTAGAGGCTGTTAGGGAGTTAAATAAGCGAGGTGTAACGATATTATATACCAGTCATTATATGGAGGAAGCTGAAGCGATTTGTGATCGTATAGGGATTATTGATCATGGGAGGCTAATTGCTTTAGGAACAAAGGAAGAATTGAAAGGACAGATCGCACAAGAAGAAAAACTGGTTATAGAAGCTTATGATATTAGATTTAATCCTATTGACGAATTAAAGAAAATACAGGGAATCATTAGTGTAATCTTTAACGAAAATACTATAGAAGTTTTAACCCAAAATGCTCAACAGATACTTCAAGATGTACTCTTTATCCTATCAAAAGAAAACGTGATTGTACGCAATATAGCTCTAAAGGAACCAGATTTAGAAAGTCTGTTCCTGTCGCTTACTGGAAGAACCTTAAGGGATTAGGAGGTGGCAATATGGAAATGTTCGCTATTGCAAATAAAAACCTAAAAATGCTGTTTAGAAGTGTATTGTTTATTATCTTTATAATCGGGATTCCGATTTTTATGATCTATTTCATGAAAATGACAATAGACAATACAAGTGTATTGATAAATAGTAGTCAGAGCCAGGGCTTTATAGAGATGGTTGTTTTGTCACCCAGTATGGATAATTTCTTTCTACAGACCTTTGTATCAGGAATTTTGGTTCAGTTCCTGCTAATAGCAAGCACTATAACCGCGTCCATGGTAGTATCAGAAAGGGAGAACAATACTTTGATGCGGATGTTCATAGCACCAATTACAAAGGTTAGGATGTTAGCTGGAATATCTATTGGGCACACAGTATTTTTTTTGATCATAACATTTGTCATAATTCTGACAACTTATTTTTTATTTGGAATCTACTGGGGTTCATGGATTAGTATTTTGATCATAACCTTATTGGCGGCTTATGTTGCTACTGCTTTTGCTTTTGTTATTACTGGTATTTTTAAGAATGGAAAAACAGCAGCTGTAGTCATGTCAATAGTAATAAGCATCATGACCTTTATGAGTGGTAGCATTGTTCAAGGGGATAAATTCGATCTTGTTTCAAAGTTTACACTCAATAAATGGATAGCGGATGCATACTTGAAATTAATGACAGGGCAAACCCTAGCTAATCTTCTAACAAATATACTAACTCTAGGTATTATTGGGACAGTGTTTATGATTATTGCTGTATTGATACATAGGAAGGAGGGTATTTATGAATAGCATTGTAATAGCAAGTAATACCATTAAAAGACTCTTACGTGAGATAAGCAGTCTTAGTTTTTTAATTATATTTCCGGTTCTTGCGGCGGTTTTAGCTATGCTTATGTATGGAAGCAGTGGAGTTGTAGAACTTGGAATAGCTAATATTTCTGAAAATGATTTTAGTTTAGTAAATTATCTTGAGCAGAGTGGAAAATATCATGTTCAATTTATTAAGGATGATAGTTTAGAGGAGAAAGTAAAAAATAAAGAAATAAAGGCAGGAATTACCTTTCCAGACAACTTTGTTGATCTACTAGCCAATGGGAAGCTCGACCAATTAAAATTGGTTGTAGCTAAGGATGATGGGGAGATACAGGAATTAAGTGGAATAATTGAGATGTATATGGCATCTGCTGTAAAGGGTCAGTATCCAACTGCTGAAAATAGACTTGAAGACAACAAAATTGAACAAGGTAAAACGGCTATCGGGATGCTTACCATGTTTATCATCATGTTTGCTGGTAATGGAATGGTTTTTCTGCTTGAGGATAAAAAGCTTAATACTTTTGCCAGAACATATTGTGCACCACTAAGGGGATATGAAGTGGTCTTAGGGCAATTAATGGCCAATACAATGCTGGGAGTTATCCAGATTATCATTTTCTTATTCTTTGCAACAGTAGTTTTCAAAATCCAGTGGGGTGCATCTTTATTGAGCATATTTGCAATCTTATTTGTATATATGATAGCAGCCATTGGTCTAGCAATAGGTCTTGTTGGGTTTATAAAGGATAGTGAAAAATATAATATGGCTATAATGTTGACTGCTCTATCAACGAGTTTTATTGGAGGTAGTTTCTTCCCAACAGAATATTTAAACGAATTTATCAAGAAAATTGCTAACTTTGTACCACAAAAATGGGTGATGGATTCTTATGTAAAGCTTACTCAAGGAGGAACTCTGATGGATATCCAGATGAATTTATTTATACTACTGCTCTTTGGTATTGT
>JAKSCF010000201.1 GCA_022360735.1 Clostridia bacterium | reverse complement strand
TTTTTGATTTCCGAGGCAGTAAGAGGAGAGGGCGGTATCTTAAGAAATAAAGATGGGGATGCTTATATGGCAGACAAGCACCCTATGAAAGACTTAGCGCCCAGAGATATTGTAACGAGAGTTACTGCAGAAGAAATGGTTAAAACAGATAGCAGCCATGTCTATCTGGACATAACCTCGAAAACAGATACAGTCTTGTTAAAAAGATTCCCAACTATTTTTAAAAAGTGTCAAGAGAATAATATTGATATATCAAAAGACTGGATTCCTGTATGCCCTGTGCAGCATTATTTAATGGGAGGATTAAAAACCGACATCAACGGAATGACCAATATTAAAGGATTATATGCCAGTGGAGAAGCAGCTTGTACGGGTGTTCATGGTGCCAACCGCTTAGCAAGCAATTCTCTTTTAGAGTGCTTAGTATTCGGTAGAAGGTGTGCACAACATATTAATGAATACCATCAAAATAGCTTTTCAGACTATGTTCTTGAAAAGAATGAATTACCAAGAGTAGAGTCCAAAGAATTGGATTATGATAAGCTTAGTAAAGAGATCAAAGAGATTATGACATCAAAAGGTGGAATTATAAGAGAAGAAGCAGACATGAAAGAAGCATTGGGTCAAATGAACAAAATACTTGAGTCACTTGATGCTGTAAAGTTAATGTCTAAACAAAGCTTTGAAGTTTATAATATGGCTACTGTTTCAAAAGAAATACTAACAGCGGCTATAAAACGTAAGAATAATGTAGGTGCACATTATAGAACGGATATATGAGTTAGGAGATAAAAATATGCTGGATAAGTTATCGATACAAGAAATCATTTCTAAAGCGCTTATTGAAGATATAGGAACAGGAGATATTACGACCAACAGCACAGTCCCAAAAGAACAAATGATTCATGGTAAATTTATTGCAAAAGAAGAAGGCATCGTTTGTGGTTTAGAGCTGGCAGAAATGATTTTTCTAAAAGTCAATCCTGATATACAGCTGGATTTTAAAGCTCAAGAGGGTGAGCAGGTAGCAGCCGGAGATGTTATTGCTGAAATTAAAGGGCCTGCCATAGGTGTATTAACGGGTGAAAGAGTTGCATTAAATTTTATGCAAAGACTTTCAGGTATTGCTACCAGAACATCTAAGGCTGTCCAACAAGTTAAAGGAACCCGGGCTAAGATTGCAGATACCAGAAAAACAACACCCGGTTTGAGGGTTTTAGAAAAATATGCTGTTAAAATTGGCGGCGGAACCAATCACCGATTCAACTTAGCGGATGGTGTTTTGATTAAAGATAATCACATCGTTGCAGCCGGAGGGATAACCCATGCCGTGACGGCGGCTAGAAAAAATATTCCACATACCCTTAAGGTAGAAGTTGAAGTTGAAAACTTCAAACAGATTGAAGAAGCTTTGAGTGCCGGAGCAGATATTATTATGCTGGATAACATGGATATTCCTACTATGAAGCAGGCTGTGGCGTTGATCGATGGACAAGCTTTAGTTGAAGCATCAGGGAATATGGGCGATAAAGATATAAAAGCAGTAGCACAAACCGGTGTGGATATTATTTCCATAGGCGCTTTAACCCATACGGTTAAAGCTTTGGATATAAGCTTAAAGTTTACATAAGATTTATGATTAAAAGGATTTTGTTCAGGCAAAATCTTCTTTTTATTTTACCCAAACTTATACTCAAACCGATACTTATCCCTGTTTCAATAAAAAAGGCATAGAACCCTTATTATGTATCATAGATATATAATACATAAACTAAGGGGTGGGGGAAAAATGAGAGAGTACAGGACCAAGAGGCTTGTATTAAAGGTTGTGGACTCAACCTATGCAGACAAAGTATTAGATTATCAATTGAGAAATAAAAGATTTCTAAAAAGATGGGAACCACGTAAGGCAAATAATTATTATGATATCTACCATCAAAAAAAAATTTTAGTTAAAGAATTACAAGCGATTACCAGAGGTGATATGTTAAGGCTGTGGGTTTTAAAAAAAGATGACATGGATAGGATCATTGGATCTGTGAGTTTTACTTCCATAGAAAGACATGCCTTTTTATCCTGTTATCTCGGGTATCGACTGGACCAAAATGAAACCAATAAAGGCTATATGACAGAAGCTGTTAGAAAAGGAATATCAATAATGTTTAATCAATACAAGTTACACAGAATAGAAGCGGATATTATGCCTAATAATGTAAGCTCTTTACGAGTTGCCCAAAGGCTTAATTTTATAAATGAGGGGATTTCTTATAAATTCCTTAAAATAAATGGCAGATGGGAAGACCATATCCGGATGGTAAAATTCAATCATAGAGTTTAATTTGACTACATTCCTATACAAGCAGCCGTCTAATGTTGACATAGAATAAAATACATATTACAATACAAACAATTGAACATATATTCATGTGTAGAGGTGCTTAAAATGAATGATTATCATTGTAGTCATGCCAAAGAGGCTGAAAAAAGAATACCCAAGGATGAAGATGCTATCGAACTAGCAGATTTTTTAAAAGTATTTGGAGATCCTACTCGATTAAAAATCCTATTTGCCATATTGGAAAAAGATCTTTGCGTTCATGATATATCTAAAATGATCGGTATGAACCAGTCAGCAGTATCTCATCAGTTAAGGGTTTTGCGTCAAAATAGATTGGTGAAAGTAAGAAAAGATGGTAAATCCTCTTTCTATTCATTGGATGATGATCATGTAAAAGATATTTTGGTAAAAGCCATGGATCATATAAAAGAATATTAGTCAATACACATAAAGGTTTGCAATTTTATTGCAAACTTTTTTTTATGAAAAAGTACGTTGACAAAGTGTGTATAACTGTATATACTGTGTATATAAATATATATACAGTTGAAGGTGGTAGAGAATATTGTTTATAGCGCTTACCAATAATGATCCAACACCATTATATGAACAAATAAAAATGCAAATTCTTGAGCAAATAATGAATGGAACCCTAGAGTCGGGTACAATGCTTCCTTCTATAAGAGGATTAGCTAAAGAATTAAAGATTAGCGTCATTACAGTAAAAAAAGCTTATGAAGATCTTGAAACAGAGGGGTACATTATTACATCCCAAGGTAAAGGCTCTTTTGTGGCACAAACAGGTGCAGAGATGATAAAAGAATCTCGGTTAAAAGATGCTCAACAACACTTTGAAAAAGGGATAAGCCAGTGTAATAAGCTGAATATGAAAAAAGAAGAGATAAAAGAAATTTTTGAGAAGATATTAAATGATAGGAAATAGGGGTGGAATAGATGCATGATGATATAATTTTAAAAGTCAATCACTTAATAAAAAAATACGATACATTTGAATTAAAGGATATAAATTTTGAGCTGCCTAAAGGCTATATTATGGGTTTTGTAGGTCAAAACGGTGCAGGCAAAAGTACAACTTTAAAGTGTATCATGAATCTCATCGAATATGAATCAGGAAATATAGAGGTACTAGGAAAAGATAGCAAGAAGTATTCTGAAATGATTAAAAGCAAAGTAGGGTATGTCAGTGAAGAGCAGTATTTTTATGAAGAAATGACGGTTGATTGGACCAATAAATTTGTTAAAAGTTTTTACGGAGAGTGGGATCAATCTCTTTTAGAAAATTTATTAAATCGATTTCATATTGATAGAACTAAAACAGTAAAAGAGCTGTCAAAGGGAATGAAAGTAAAACTGTCTGTAGCCCATGCATTGGCCCATAACCCTAAACTGCTGATACTGGATGAACCTACTTCCGGGCTGGACCCTGTCGCTCGTAACGAACTAATGGAACTTTTTTTAGATATTATCCAAGATGAAGACCGCAGTATTCTGTTCTCTTCACACATTACCTCAGATATAGAAAAGATAGCAGATTACATTACAGTCATCAATAATGGCAGGATTATAGTTTGTGAAGAAAAGAATGAACTTTTTAACAAGTGGAAAATCGTTAAGGCTGATAAAAAATATTTAAATACTAAAGCAGCCTCCGGCTTAAAAGGAATAGAAAAAGGTGAATTTGGTTTTAGCGGCATAACAGATAATATTCAAGCATTTGATAAAATATTTCATGAACAATTTACCAATGGAAATTATTTAAGAGATAAAGTCAACTTAGAAGAGCTTTTACTAAGATTGGTTAAGGAGGTAGAATAATGATCAGTTTAATCATCAAGGATTTTGCCATTCAGAAAAAAAATTTAAAAAATTATATTGCTATAGGTCTATTTTTGGGGCTTATATTTACATTTAACGGAAGCGATCAAATGAGTTTTGCAATGCCAACATTTCTAATTATTTTTGGTTTCATTGGGAAAGCCTCTTATGAAGATGAGGCCAATCATACCGTTAGATGGATTGCTGCTCTGCCTATTAAGAAAACAACAATCGTTCAAGCAAGATATTTGTCCGTAGCTCTTGCAAGTGTATTTACTGTTCTGGTATTCCAATTGATCAAAAATATCTTAATATTACTGAACGTTATTACCATTGAAGCCGGTGCGGAAAGTTATCTATCCTTTTTATTAGTGATACTGATCTTTGTTGTAATGATTTCAATATATATGCCTATGATTTATAAAATGGGATATATTAAAGCAGCCAATATCTATAGGTTTCTAATCTTTGGATTTATTGGGCTGGGTCTTCTTTCAGTTAAGGTTTTAATCCCTTCCGGACCACCACCGGCAGCATTCCTTAATTTAACCCAATGGATAAGTGAAATGAGTCAAATTAATCTTACAATAAGCCTGGCGGTTATATCCTTATTAATATATATTATATCCATGGGTGTTTCTATGGGGATTTATAGTAGGAAGCATTACTTTTAAAAAATGCGTTCATCTATAAATCCAAAGAGAATGAACAATATACCTATTAAACATAATGGAAAAGATATTGCAAGAAAGTTGCTGACACTTTGAAAAGTATTAAAAAATAAAGTGAGGATTAAGGCGGTGGCTAAGAATAGGGTGCCGCCCAGCTTAGGTTTGTTCCATGCAATAATGAGTATCCCTGTCAGCATAAAAACCGGAATCATGTGTACAAGGAATTGGATGGTTTGATGAAAAAAAGAAATGTTCCCACTAAATGCATCTAAAGATAAACCTGTCAACATAGCGATATATAGTATTGAAAATACTTTTGGAATCCGTAATAACTTTGGTTTTGATTTTGCTTTGAACATTTCATTCCTCCAAATTTTTTCCTTATTTTTATTATACTACTAATCATTTAGTGTGAAAGCGATTTTAGAAAAAATTTGGAAATTTTTTCTACCACACAACATCCAAAATAATTATGGAGGATTTTGCCGAGCAAAATCTTCATTAACTATTCATTATTCACTGTTAATTATTAATTACTTTGGAGGTTGTTTATGGAAATAGAATTGAAATACAAAATAGAAAATTTAGATTTTGATCTTTGGAAAGCAATAACAGAGAAATACGCTTTACAACATACTCAAGAAGTTAAAATGGATGCGGTTTATTATGACACATATAATGATGATTTTCTTAAAAAAGGCATTGCACTACGGATAAGAAGTGAGGGACAAAAGAAAATAGCGACGGTTAAAACCAAAGGAAGCAGCGTAAATGGTTTGCATTCTCGAGAGGAATGGAATAAAGACATTTCCGGATTTAAAGATATTTTGTTTGCCGGCTGGTTTAGTATGACTGCCATAGGCAAAGATCTGGACAACATTATTAAAGAACAGCCATTACAGGAAAAAATAAAGACAATTTTTACAAGAAAAAAAGCTATTATGAATTATTTCCATAACCAGTTTGAAATTGCTGTAGATAGAGGAAAAATTCTGGCTGATCATTTAGAAGAAGAAATATATGAATTAGAGATAGAATTAGTTAAAGGCAGTGCAGAATCTATGAAAGAATTTGGTGTAAAATTAATGAAGCAATACGATATAAAGCCTGAAAATATAAGCAAATACGCTCGGGGATTAAAATTATTAAAATATAAGCATATTGTTCCTTAAAAATCAAAAAAATTGCTAAATATTGTTTTTTTTATATCATTTTGGGAACAATACTATTAGAGAGAAGTGAATAATCAGAAAGGATGAGGATAATGCTGATTATTGCTGTACCTATTGATGGGGAAATCATTCAATGCCTCAACTCTTGTGAATGCTTTGCAATTGCTAAAGCAGAAGGAAGACGTATCAAAGATATAGAGTTTGTATCATCAATAAAGCATTTTTATCACCAAAAAAAACTGATTGATCTATTAAATGAAAAAGGCGTTAATACTATATTAACAAGCCAAATGGATGCAGAATTAACGGATTCTTTAGAAAAAAATAGTGTTGAAATTGTAAACTCCAGCGGTGAATATACGAGAGCGATAAATGACTATCTAAATGGCAGGTTAGAGTCAAAAAAATTAACA
>JAKSCF010000574.1 GCA_022360735.1 Clostridia bacterium | reverse complement strand
CAGCTATAAGGATAGGCCATCGTGGCACACAGTCGCATTCCGTCGTCGGGCAAGCCTAGCGGGTTGCGTTTACAAGGCTTTGATGTGAATCAAGGCGCGGGGGCGATTGCTATGAAGCAAAAACGCCGCAGCACAATTGACTCGTCGCCCGTCAGACGGCTTGCTAAAGTCCCGTTGGTCAGAGGGTTGTTGAGATGAAATCGCAGTTGGGTTCGTCCAATATCCACACTCTCCCGGAAGCTGGCCGCAAGGAGCGGGACGGGAAGACGTGCGAGGCTTGCCCCGTGCGCGAGACCAGCATGTGCGCCGCTTTGAGCGACACGCGCCTGGAAGTGCTCGATGCCGCAGCCAGTCGGCACAGCTTCGACCCCGACGAGACCATCCTGTTCGAGAGCGACCCGGCGGATTTCGCCTTCAATCTGACCGAAGGCGTGGCGCGGGTTTCAAAGATGCTGCCCGATGGCCGGCGACAGATCACCGGCTTCCTGCATCCCGGCGACTTCCTCGGGCTGAGCTACCAGGATTGCTACGCCTACAGCGCCGAGGCCGTCACCACGGTGAAGGTTTGCCGCTTCCGCAAGGCGGAGCTGAACCGCATCATGCGGGACCATCCCGATCTGGAGCATCGGCTGCTCAGCATGGCCAGCAACGAGCTCGCCTTGGCGCATGACCGCATGCTGCTGCTCGGGCGGAAATCGGCGGCGGAGAAGGTAGCTTCCTTCCTGCTCAGCCTGCCGCGGAAAGAAGAGCGCATCGACGAGATCGATCTACCCATGACGCGGGGTGACATCGCCGACTACCTCGGTCTGACCTTGGAGACGGTGAGCCGCACGCTCTCGGGCTTCGTGCGCCAGCAGATCGTGCGCAACGCCACCCCGCGTATCATCGTGGTGCTGGACATGGCGCGTCTTTCGGCGCTGGCCGCCGGCGAGGGACGTTAGGTCCCTCAAAAAAAACGCTAATCGCTTATCCGAGAACCGAAAAGCTGCTTTCCGGATTGATCTCCCGCTTGCGGGAGTAGAAGCCGACATCGATGCTGCGCTTCAGGTAGGGCAGCGCGAATTGCAGCGGCTCCTTGTCGTGGTCGTGGCCGTTCTCGCAGGCGATGACCAGCTCCGCCATCATGGCGCCGGCAATCGGGGCGTTCTTGAACTGATTGCCGCTCGAGCCGATGGCCATGTAGTAGCCTGGTAGGCTGGAGCGGTCGTAGATCGGAATCCAATCCTCGGTCACGTCATAGAGATCGACGACGCCGCGCCGCTGGTTAGGGATACCAAGCTCCGAAATCCGCTGCCCCATGCGATAGGCCTGCACCGTCCACTGGTTGGTGAAGTCGCGATAGAACTCGTCCGGGTCGACGAACTCCCGCGGAT
>JAKSCF010000041.1 GCA_022360735.1 Clostridia bacterium | reverse complement strand
TTAAAAGCGTAAAAAAAATCACAAGTAAAAGACATATCTTGAAAATTAATTTTTATATTCTTTCTCTCTTGCTCATACTTCCGTTGATGGCTGGTTTTACATGTAGTTCTGAAAATCCGGAATCCGAATCTGATTCTAATCCCTCTGTTTTAAATGATTTTAATGTAAAAGGAAAAAAGAGCCTTGTTTTTGACAGCTATCAGCCTTTAAAAGACAAGCCTGTTAAATTGTGGTATTATACTCCTGTAGATAATCCAAAAGATTTGCCTATTTTATTTGTGATGCATGGGACAAAAAGAGAGGGGGAAAGGTATATGGATAATTTGATAGAGTTTGCCGACCAGTATCAATTCATTATCATAGCTCCTGAATTTTCAAAAGCCAAATATCCCGGAAGTGCCGGATACAACCTTGGGAATATGTTTGATGATGAAGGAGTTGCTATTAGTGAAGATAAATGGTCCTTTTCAATCATAGAACCTATTTTTGATTTTGTAGTATCAAAGATTAATGGAAATCAAAAAAACTATGACATGTTTGGACACTCAGCTGGTGCACAGTTTGTACATCGATTTCTGGTTTTCAAAAAAGACACAAGAGTAAATCGCTTGGTTTCAGCTAATGCAGGCTGGTATACTTTACCGGATTTTCAAATTGACTTTCCCTATGGATTGAAAGGAACTGAAGCAGGGCAAAGTAAGCTTGAGAGAGCTTTGCAGAAATCAATGACAATATTATTAGGTGAAGAGGATATTAAGAGGGATAAATACCTTCGAATTACGGAAGAAGCAGATATGCAAGGTTTGCACCGTCTGGAAAGGGGCCAATATTATTATCAGAAAGGAATTGAAATTGCTAATACTTTAAATACTACAATCAACTGGACTATTCAATTCGTGCCGGGAGTTGGGCATAGCAGTAAAGGTGTATCTCCGGCAACAGCTAAAATTTTATATGAATGATTTGATAATAATGCATATATTTTACCCGGGATCATCTTAGGGATGTTTCCGGGTTTTTTAGTTTATGGTATAGCTGAAACACTTGATACCCTTAATATCTAGCATGTATTTGGAAAGATAGATGTTTGTTATTTCTATAATATAGATTGATTCTTGATTAAACTTAATCTATTTTTGACGCTAGATAAAGCATGCTTATTGTTTAGCACCCAATTATGCTTTGTTGTTTTACGATCCCATCAAAATATTATTTGTCTTACTTGAAGATGAATGATCCATTCTTTATTGCAAGAAATGTATAGAATTATAAATACATATAATCGTATTATAACCTTAACTAAACAAACTACAAATGAAAACACAACAAAAACTATTGGCTTTACTAATGCTTGTAATCACTGTATTTACAGCATGTAATAAAGCCCCTGAACCTCCATTTAGTCTAAATGGTACTGTTGAAGGTATTAAAGACGGAAAGGCTCAATTAATGATATTTGGTTCTGAGGGGCTCAAGCGGGATACTGCCGACATTAAAGATGGTAAATTTATATTTACAGGTAATTATCCAGATCCAATGCAGGCTCAGATAGCCATTATCGAGGGAGATAAATATTTATATGCAGGTCTATACCTTGAGAATACAAAGATGACCTTTAAAGGTGATATTAATAATCCACAGAAATACGAGATTAAGGGTGGAAAAGTTCAGGAAGATGCAAACATTCTTCAGGCAAAAAAGGAAAAAGTAGCTGAAGCATTTGATAAAGAGTATGGCTTTAAAGCAATGAGAGAAAAACTATTTGCTACTGGTAAAAATCCTGATAGTGATCTATTAGATAAATATCTTGATTTATCTAATAAACTTCAGGCAAAGCATGTTGAATTGGAAACAAAATTTGTAGATGAAAACCCAGCATCTCCATATTCTTTAATTCTTGTATCCGGAATGGCCAGAGGAAAAGGGCCAAAAGCTATTGAAGAACTACTGAGTAAGCTAGATCCAAAATTTAAGGATTCTAAATCATTTAAAGACTTACGTGCTAAAGTTGAACAACTTAAAACTACGGATATTGGAATTGAAAACATTATTGAAGCTGAAAACGTTAATTATAAATTAGGAAATCGCTTCGATAAAAAGATTCATAAAGGCATAGCTTATTTAGGTGTATTTAAAAATGATAATATCTGTGCCTTGAAACAGGATGGTTCTGTTCAGATTCTAGCTTCTAATGGAAAATCTGTAAGAAGCTTCAAAGCTGAATTATCTGGTAAACCAAGCGCATTAGCAGTGGGTGATGATGATAAAGTATATATACTTGCGGGATTAACGGAAGTCGTTAAAACCAAATACAGAGGAAGAGAAGTTGAACGTCGCAATCCTGTGGGTGTTGAATGTGTTGTATATTCGGCAAAGGGTAAAAAGTTGAATTCGTTTAAACTTAAAGATATTATTACAGCTACCGGAGCAAGAATAGTAGATGAAAATTTGATTATTGCAGATGTCCGTCAGGCAAAGATTGCCATTTTCAATAAAGCAAACGGAGCGTACAAATCTACAATTAAAGGGATGCGTCCATGTTGCGGTATCCTGGATTTCAGCGTTAATGATAAAAACGAAGTATTGGTTGCTAATTTAGGAGCATTCAGAGTGCAGTCTTACGATTTTACCGGTAAGCAAATTGTAGCTTTCGGACAAAGAGGAAAAGCCATTGACGAATTCCAGGGATGTTGTAATCCTGTGAGTGTTGCTTATTTGTCAAATGGTGCTATTGTAACTGTTGAGAAAGATCCAACCAGGGTTAAGATTTATAGTAAAGATGGTGCTAAACAAATTGCTGGTATTGAAGAATTGGTTAAAGGATGTTCTTACATTCCTATGATTGTAGATAGTAAAGATAATTTATTCTTAGCATCTCCCGAAAAAGGAATGGTAAAATGTATCTCCATGAATTAATAGAGTAAACATCTATTAATTCTATCATTCATAACTATCATGCACATGCAGCTTTCCATTTTGGAGAGCTGCTTTTTTTTGTTCAGATATTTATATCTACAATTCACTACAATCATTCAACAATTGACTTCATTTCGTTTTTGCAAAAAGTTCAGCTAATATATATTTGCCTTATTATTGAATATGAATCCTTAATTAAATACTTAAGAACATGAAGAAATTATTATTATTACTCGCTGTATTATTTTGTTTGGGAACAACTTATGCCCAAAATGAAAAATCAGAAAAATTTGTAGAAGTTACAGGTAAAGCAGTAAAAGAAATAACGCCTGACCAGATTTTTTTAAATATCTCTATTCATGAATACTATAAAAATGATTATTATGATAGAGAAAATTATGATCCTAATAAAAAACGTGAAAAAGTTAGCCTTAGTGAAGTAGAAACCGAACTTATATCTGCCTTACGTAAATTAGGAGTATCACGAGATGCTATTAAAACCGAACGCAATACAAGACGTTGGAGTGGTCCAAGCGGAAATCTTCTAAGAAGTAACTATAAAGCTAAACAAAGCAGAAGCCTTTCTGTAAAGGTAAACTCATTTAAAACTGTTGATGCAATTTTTAATGATATTAAAATCAAAGGGATTAGTTCAATAACCATTGGACGACTTGCCAGCTCTAAAGCAAAGAATTATGAAGATCAATTAAATGCTGAAGCATTGGAAAATGCAAAAGTCAGAGCAAGAAAATTAGTGGAAGCCCTTGATAAAAAATTGGGAGAGGTGTTGTCGATTGTTGAATTGGGAGGATATTATAGAGTAAATAATTATGCAACTGATAAATACTATCCTACCGGAAATAATAAGGTAAGAATTAGTAGCCAGTTTAAAGTAAGATTTGGAATTAAATAAATTCAAATGAAGAATTTGTAAGAAGCTTTATCATAAGTAGTAAATAAAAAACCTTTTC